>NZ_WKFA01000047.1:0-44655 GCF_021605325.1 Pseudomonas sp. PA-7-1E | reverse complement strand
GCCTGGAAAGTGTCCGGATGGCCGTGGAATCGGTGTCCGGATGCTCGTGGAATGAGTGTCCGGATCAGCGTGGAATCACTGTCCGGATGTGCGTGGAATGGGTGTCCGAGTCAGCGTGGAATCCGCAGTATGGGGCATCGGCAGAAAAATGACCGAGCACCTTACGGGGATGGGTATCAACACAGCTTGGGACTTGGCCAAGGCCGATCCCTGGACTTTGCGTAAGCGGTTCAGTGTATTGGTCGAGAAAACCGCTAGAGAGCTTCAAGGTGTTCCCTGCCTTGAAATGGACGAGATAAACTCACCGAAGCAGGAAATTTGTTGTAGCCGAATGTTCGGAACCCGTCTTACTGCTATCGAACCACTCCGAGAGGCGGTCGCCGCATATGCAGCCAGGGCCTGTGAAAAGCTAAGGGCACAAAACTCTCTTTGCAAGAAGGTGCGGGTGAGCATACGCACCGCCATGTTCAATCCCGACGAGCCCAAATTCGCTCGCGGTGTTATCTGTGAGCTTCCATATCCAACGGACGACACGCGGGTCATCACAAAGGCCGCAGTTGCGGCCTTAAGCGAGTTGTTTCAGGAAGGATTCAAATTCAGCAAGGCGGAGATATTGCTGATGGATCTCCGGCAGCCGAACGAGTTCACCGCAGATTTATTCGCCCCGGCACAATCCAAGGGTGACGGACGCGTGATGCATGTTTTGGATGAGATCAATGCCAAGTGGGGGCGAGGAACGTTGAGAACAGGGCGCGTCCCTGTTACGCCGGAGTGGAATATGAGACGAGAGCTGAAGAGTCCGAGTTTTACAACGAGACTGGACGAGCTTTGGACCGTGAGATAGCCGTGCCGAAGGCTATTTAAAGAGCTTTCGAGGCCGTCCGCTCCTTACGCCACCAGCCTGATTGCATACGTTCAGGGCAAATCAGGGAGCTGGCTCCGACTGATCTACCGCCGTAGATGCGATTGAAAATCTACTGGTTCAGTTACACTCGGCGTTTTTGCATGAGCAAGCGCGCCGAGCACCAGCTGCGCCTGAGCGAAGAAGACGGCGACTACAGCCTCAAACCCGGCAGCGACGTGGGCAGCGGTAAACCGCATGACCCGGAGAAGAAGCGCCTGTCAGAAATCATCGAAGCGCTGAACGACATCTTCGGTGCCGAGGTGAGCGACGACGACCAACTGCAATTCCTCACCGGCATCGCCCAGCGCATCAGCCGTCAGGAAGATGTAATGGCCCAGGTGAACAACCACTCGGTGGAGCAAGTGATGCACGGCCTGTTCCCCAAGCGCGTGCTCGACACCGTGCTGGACGCCATGACCGACCACGAAAATTGTCGCTGGAAGTGCTGGATAACGAAACCAAGAGCCGCGCGTTTGCGCTGGTGATTTTGAAGATGCTGAAGACGGCTGCAGGCTTGGAGCAAAGTAACAGCGCCGGTTAACTCGGCGCTTTAACTCCAATCTCTTTCAGGTGGGCTGCAGCTCTGCGACCTCGGGAAGTAGGTAGGACGGATCACAGGACAGCTCACCTGCGATTCGGTAAAGCTTCTCGACGGTGATGTTTACTTCGCCTCGTTCGATCCGCCCCATGTAGCTGCGATCAAGGCTGCAGGCCAGCGCGAGTGCATCTTGAGAAATTCGGCAGATTTTTCTCTGCGCCCGGATGCGTTCCCCTAACGCTTTCGCCAAATTATCCATGACCGTCTCAATTCCACTTGAGGCGGCACTATCGTGCGTTTGCGGACGCATGGGCCACGGACTATAATCCGCATTTTTCCGCTATTACTCTTCTGGTGCCTCAATGAAATCGGCCTCATTCATCTTAGACAGACGTCTGTATGGGCTGCTTCAGGAGGAAGGCCGCACAAAGTTCACCACCCGTGAGTTGCGTGATGCTTATGCCAACAGTCTGGAAGGCATGAGCTTCCGTATCGCCGATGTGCGCCGCTATGTGTATGAGCAGATCCGTCGATTGCTGCGCATGGGCTGGGTTGTGCTTGATGAGGATCGACGTGTTCGAGGGCAGGTCTACCATCTGCAGCCAATTCCGGACAATCTGCAACTTGAGCTGGTCGACAACGGGTTTGAGAACAGCCTCAAAACTACCAGTGAGCCTGAAAAGGGACCTGCAGTACTCGAAGTTGAGGCTTTGTCGCTTAAATCTTCAGCCAGTACGGATCAGCAGCTGGAAGCTCTTCACAAGGAAATACGCTTGGACTTCCTGGCTTCTATGGGCGAGGCGGAGCGCTACAAGCTACTTCTGGACGAGATGCCGCATCTGCGGGAAAGGGTTGAAGGCGATTACTTGGAAGCCAAAGATCGTAGTTCGCGCCTACTTGGACATCTTCGCGCCGTCGAAAAGACCCTCAAGACGCTTGCCGTCAAACAATGAGCGGAACACTGAGAGACTGGCAAAACAGCTGCATCAACAAAGCGTTGGAGCACTTCAACGTCACGCTGCATTTCTTCTGCCAAGCAACGCCAGGGGCCGGGAAGACGCGCATGGCTGCAGAACTGGCCAGCCGACTGCTTAAGCAGGACAGAATCGACTTGGTGATGTGCTTTGCGCCCTCCTGCCAGGTCGTTGAAGGCTTCCGTTCGACCTTTACTGAGGTGCTAGGCAAGCGTCTCGACGGCCAGATAGGTGCTGTGGGGGCCGCCTATACCTATCACGCCATGGAGTACCGTGATGAGGGGTTCTGGCAGCTTCTTGATGACTATCGGGTACTCGTGGTCTTCGATGAGATTCACCATTGTGCCGGCCATGATCCGCTGCTCAGCAACGCTTGGGGGCAGCAGATACTGCATCGGGTACAGGACCGCGCTGCCTTCACGCTGGCATTGTCTGGCACACCCTGGCGTTCGGACGACAAGGCTATCGCTCTGGCTCGTTACTCCACGCCAGAGGGGCATCTGATCTGCGATTACCGTTATGGTTTGAAAGACGCAATTACCGATGGCGTATGCCGATCCCCTCGCATCGTCCTGCTCGACAATCAGAAGGTGAAACTCACTGAAGAACTGGGTGCTGACAGCTCTGTAAGGATGTTTCCCAGCATTGCCAAGCTTTTGGGCGAGTCACCCGTCACCTACGAGGAACTGCTGCGCCATGACGAGGTAATCAATCAGCTCCTCGACCTTGGCTGCAGCAAGCTCAATGAGCTTCGCCTGATCAAGCCTGATGCAGCCGGTTTGGTAGTGGCCACCGATATCGAACACGCCCAGCAAATTGCACTCGCACTGGAGGCAATAGGTGAAGAGTGCCGCATCGTGACCAACAAAACCCCGGCTGCGCAGCAGGTGATCAATGCATTCCGCAGCAGCACCTGCCGCTGGATTGTCGCAGTCGGGATGATCAGCGAAGGCACTGACATTCCCCGCCTGCAGGTGTGCTGCTATCTCAGCCGTATCCGCACCGAACTGCATTACCGGCAAGTACTTGGGCGAGTGCTTAGGCGCACAGGTGAATCTGATCACCAAGCATGGCTATTCATGCTGGCGGAGCCAACGCTTCAGGGCTTTGCGGAGCGAATAGCAAATGACTTGCCGGATGATTTGGCGGTGCTGAACGAGGTGCGGATTCCAACACCTACCCCAGATTTGAAGCCTGACTTGATTGTTACTGCTGGGCATGTCGATGGGATGGATGGTGCAGCTATAGGTCGGGCTGGGCAGGCTATTGAGCCGGGGGCAACGAACATAATTTCGCTAGCTGGTTTTGCAGCTGAGCCAGCTTATCAGGTCAGCTTTTCTCAGCATTACAGACAGCAGTTATTGGCTTGTTTTTGAAGTTGCGCCGCCATACCCGAGTCGTGGACGCGTTTGAACTGCGTGTGATCGTCCGCGCCATTGGCTCGGCAAATCATCGACGGTGAGCATGTGGGTCAAAGTGCAAGCAATAGTAATCGTGGTTACAGGCATGAGGGCATGAAATGACAGACACACGCATCGAAAAAATCAGCGATTTTTTATCAAGTAAAGGCGAGGAAATACATAGCGCCTGTGACGATGAGGCGGCTGGCATCGCGCTGGCTCAAGAGCTATGCCCTGGAAAACCATACTGTTCAGTAAGGCAGTGGATTCTGGTCGATCTCGATATTTCAGATGACAAGAAGGAGCTGGTTACAGAGCAAGGTTTTCAGCCGGTCCTTCTCTATGCCCACACCGTAGTAACAGATAGTGCTCGTCGATTTTCTCCAGGCGATTGGGTCAGAAGCACGCTCTTGGTCGATCGAAAAAGTAACTGCCTTTTTGAAACCCAAAATAGCGTTTACATTCTCTTGGGCACAGGAAGCCGGAAGACAGCAGAACCAGCTGTCGTGACCAGCATATTTTGATGAGCTGTGGAGAGTTACCAGATGACGATGCCCCATGAGCGTTCGCGTGCAATTGTGCAGACGCATGCGTTTCTGGAACAGCTTTCACGGGATGCCTCTCAAAGCGAAGAGGTTCGGAGATCAGCGAAACACCTTCTCCGGCACTACCCGTGTGAAAGTGAGGTACTGATGCAGGGGCGGATTCAAGAGGGGCTTGCGGCTAGGTATGGATATCAGCCGTTTCTGGGCTCAAAGCTTGAATGAGCCAGCTTATTGTTGGCGCTGATAAAAAATTGACCCACCCTAGATGATGCCTGCACACGAAGAAGCGCAACGGCGCTCCCGTGTGGCCCATGTCCAGGCCACCAACAACCTTGCGGGTGCTCGCATGAGTTCTTACATGTCCTCGAAAATGGCTGATTATGTAAAGGGCAGCCTTTCTTCGGCTGAACTTGTAGCATCCGCAAAGGCTCACTACGGAATCCATGACTGAGTAAGTCAATTCCTCTACGCAATGGCCTTCGCGACCCTCTCTATGGCCCAGCCTGTCTAATCAATTTGCCAGCGCCCACCTAAACGTCTGCTTCTGGCAGCTTGTGGCCGACAGCTGATAGTCATGAAGGCTGGAATCGGCCAAAAGTGAGCGAAGCGAATCGGACATCCAAAGTAGGACTCCATATTTGACAATAAACGCCTATAAAGCTCGCCCTAGAGCGGTCAGCCCTAAGCCGGCAAGCCGTGCTCGAGCGCGAGAATCACTTGCAGTACTGCCCTACGGCCCGGTTCAGTAATGAGTAGATCGATTGGCCGCTCGGAGGCTAGCGAAAGAACCGGTGAGGTTAGCCAGCGGAGCGCGCCATCGAGATCTCCCTCATGAAGTTCCAATAGGGCGTCCAAGGTCTCGACTAGACGACAAAACACCTCGCCTGTCCGGGCAGACATCAAAGAGTGTCGAAACGATGTTCCCACCCACCTTGCGACATGTGTGCGACGCAGCCCCAGTTCATGCGCCAAATCCGCAACCAGCGAAACCGGAAGCCCGGCCAGCACCGCCTGATGCATCCGGTAATGAGTTTTTGGCAAACCTAGCCGATCGTAGAGCTTTTGCATTAGTAGACCACGACAGTTGTCTCTACCAGCTGGACTTGGCTTTGGGCTTGAAGCGCGTGTTTCCATGCAACCCCAGCAGCATAGCCCTTGAAGTGCTGAGGCGGATTCCAAACCAACTGAATCGCCCCTAATTTCGTATTCATCCCTGACAAGTTGCTTCTGGCCGACACCTGCTTTGTACGACAGGCTTGAAGCGGCCAGAAGCGGCCACCCAATCGCGACCGGCCTTACTTAGCTCACAAGTTCCTTAAGGAAATCGGTCAGTGCTTTCTTCGGGTCGTCCTCCTCCGAAACAATCATTTCGATTCCCCATTGCCCCAAAACCTCCTGTGCAACCGGGTTGGGTCGGTTCGTAAACACGTAGGACTTGGGTCTTGCAGACGAGATGGCGGAACGCCCCCACATCTCTGTCAGTCGATAGAAAAGGAGTCGGATATTGATGTCGGATAGGCTGTATCCGATGAAGAGGACTGAGTTCCCTAGGACATCGTTGCTGAGCTTGATGTCCAATGGCGAGTCATAATTTAACCTCTGGAAATAGCTGGTCTCATCAAGGACGATTGATGCGTCGTCATCGAAGTCCCCATGGAACTTCACAATCTGGCGAAGGCCGTCTGTAACAGACACGAGGTCGGCTACGCTTGCGACTTTATCGTAGGGAACGCCGAATTTGTCATGGGCGATTTCCAGCCACCGGTCGTAGTTGGTTGTGTAGATCCGCGAGAATTTCCCAAGGGTAATCAGCCGATGAATCTCTGATTGAGTGATGTCTGTATCGGGTCTGTGCCATTCACGGTCCATCCAGCTTCTTAGCGGCCCCAGACTACCTTTTTTCCTCTTGTAGAACTCCGCAAGAGCTAGGTGGGTGCCATAGGTAGCGAAAATCTTAGGGTCATAACCTAGTTCCGTTGCGATGTGTGCTGTCAGCTGGCTCCAGGTCGGCAGGTTGAGATTGGCAGACACTCCGGAACCTACAAAAAGCATCAGCTTGTTGGTGCGGTGAGCGTGAAGTAGTTCAGCGTTCATTTCACGCCTCTTACGGACTGGAGGTATGCCGCGAAATGGTCAAGGGCTTTGCGACGCATAGAAATTTCGTCTTTGGCCTCACCCATTTCAGCGAAGGTTTGGGTGTGTCCATTCGGAACGAAAACGCAGTCCCATTGGAAGCCCCTTGGGCCAACCGGCGCAGGTGGCACTGTTCCTTCAATGGAACCTTCGAACAGGCGAATCTCGCGCCCATCACAATAGCCGAGTACCGTCTTCGCCATTACAGTCATATCTCCTAGGCCCGCAACGAGGTTGACGAAGCGATCCGCCTCCAGCTTGTCCCAAAAGATTTGAGTCAATCCAGCCGGTAAATCGTTGAGACCTCTCAAGTACAGGCCAGTGTGCTCTACGAAAAGAGGACGGCCGATAACCTCGAATGCCTTAATCAGCTTGTCCCGTACTAAGCGATCAACATCTTCGGTCTGCAGCTCCTCAATCTTTCTCGATACAGGCACTATTTCCACGCCAGCCGGTGCCAAGATCCGTTGCACCTCGGCGATCTTGTGCGCATTTCCAGACATGAATCGAATTTTCAATCTAGATCCCTTATGAATGAGTAGCGCTTAGCTACTTCGTACTGCTGGTCCAGGTCGCTGGCGGTAAGCCCCTCATCCAGCGCGATCGTTTGGTCATCCACAAGACCGCGCTGATGAATTGCAGGGTTGTCTGAGCAGATAACAAACGGAACCCCAAAGCGCCGAAACTCTTGAAGAGGATGGGCTTCATCGAAAGGTACCGCGCCGGTTAGTCTGTTGCTAATCGGGCATACCTCGATACAGATATCCTGCTTTCCCAATTTGTCTAGCAGGTGAGGATCCTTACCTGCTGCTGTCCCATGGCCAATACGGTCGGCACCAAATAACTCAACAGCAGCTCGAACGTTTTCCACGCGGCCGGTTTCTCCGGCATGTATGGTGACCCCGAGTCCGAATCGATCTTTTGCCTTTCGGAAGAGTGACGGCAACTCCGATGGATATGCGATTTCCTCATCACCCGCAAGATCGAGCCCCACCACGTCTTTCGGCTCACCGAGGTCTTGATAGGCCTGTAGTAGTGTGGAAAGGCAAACCGCACCGTAGTCGCCGCGCGTCACTGTAAGAATCAGACCGCGACGAATGCCGTGGCAATGTGCGGCGTGCCTGGTTGATTCGATCAGATATTCTAGCGCTTGGGTGGGCGAGCAATTCTGCAGATGGGCGAGGTACAAGACGCTGCTTCGTAGTTCGACAAAGCGTACTCCGTTCTCCACGAAGCCAGCGAAGACTGCACTGGAAATGCGATCCAGGTTCTCGCGCTTCTTGGGAAAGAGCCTCAGTGCCTGCCACGGAGTTAAGTATGACGCTAAGGACTGGCAGGGAGTGTTTCGAAGCAGGTCACGCTCGATCAGAAACCCGGGCGGCAGCTCGGTTGCTTCGTCGGCTAGAATCTCTCGAATTATAGGTGCGGGAATCGCTCCATTGAGGTGCACGTGGAGTTCTCCTCGGTCGCGTGCACTGGCTGCCTTCGCCTTGCCTTGTTCTGCCTCGTTGCCTCTGCTGACACCGCCCTGCATCCAAGGTAAATGGGGTTGGCTCTGGTTCAATAACTTTCCTTAGTTTGCTCAACGAGCGTAATACGTGGGTATAGGGTTGGCCGGCTACTTACTAGATACTGCGTTGACCAGTTAGCTGCATATCTCGACCGGCATCTGCCCGGCCACAAGCGGAGACTGCTTTTACGCAACGGTGAAGCAGATTCAGCCTAAGTTGGAGGTAATGCGTTGCGAGCGCATTGAAGCGCTAGGAAATACGCATCCTGGAGATGACGCGCCAGGCTGCCTTCCATTTGACGGTGTTGGCTCAGCACATTCGAGTGGTCTGAGTCATCAAGCTTCCTTGTAAAGATCAGCCAGCTGTGCAAGTGAGGCGTCGTCTGCGTAGGGTGGTTACCTGCTGCCGATGATAGCTTCCTTGCCCCTTGGTCATCCGTTAGCACAGCTAGGCCGCGGCCCATGGCGAAGGCGATTGATGACAGTTCGCCCTTACCCAGTCGCTTACGGCCTTCCAGCATACTAATGATCTGAAGGTCGTCCAGATTACAGGAATGGATTTCGAACTGGCCCGCGCAACGCGCCGCTTCCAACCGATGTTGAAGCTCACGGGTGACAGCGGTTGGCAACGTGCGAGGCTTGATTAAACACTCATAGTTCACGAAACCGGTGACACAGAAGTGGCATTGAGCGGCGAGCGCAGCCCTGTACAAAGTGACTGAGGATAAGAGATTCCAGACCGAACACGTATCTGTCACGTTGATGGGGTGGAAGCGGGACGGATCAATCGACATTGGGTGCCCTCCCGTAAAGAGCGAGCAAATCCTGCAACTCTGCGGAGTCACACAGAAGTGCCTCAGCTAGGCGACCTTGAGTTATAAGCCCCTGGCTCGCGGCATCCAAACATAGCGCGACGTAGCTGCTAGAAAGCCCCCTTTCCAATAGACGCGTTTTGCGTTCTAGCTGCCGGTCTGTCAGATGAGCCGGCAGCTCAGGGTCAATCTTGCTGGTCCGGGGAACACGGCTGGATTTGATTCGTTGGAATGCGTCTTCACTGACGAGCCTTTCGGCCTGTAGGCCTATGCTTAAGGCATGGCAACTTACTCGAAGCTCTTGTGCCCAATGCCCGGCGTCGGCCGGTGTCCATCGCTCGGGATTGGGAAGCTGCCGGAGGACTTCCGGGGGCATTAGATATCGGGAAGCAAAAGTATTTGCGCGCAGTTCTACATAATCGTTTTTATCAATGCGGGAATAGGTGATGCTGGGGCCACCCTTCGCATCGAAAAGCGCATGTGCCATTTCATGAGCTGCACTAAATCGCTGCCGATACACATCCTCGCTGTAGTTAACCAGAATGCATTTACCGGCCTTGGGATGGGCCAGAAACAAGCCTGAGATATTGGAGTTGCCTAGCTTGTGGCGAAATACATGCACGCCTGTTTGGCGGATTTCACTGTAAACATCCCTTGGCACTTCATTGCTCTGGTGCTGATTGAAGCGGCGGAAAGCCTCAGCCGCTTTAATCCCGTCGGTCTTGAAATGTCCCGATACTGGGGGTGCCAAAAACTCGCGATGGGTGGCATTCAGCTCCTCCATCAGGAAGTGCTCAGTTTCGCAGAGGTAAAGAAACTCTTGAATGGCCCTGCGATCATCCTTGGCGAACTCACTACCGTGCTTGCGATAAAGAATTTCCGTCTGCTCAAACGGAGCTAGCTGCTCATTCGAGATGAAGAATTTGAAGTCACAACGATAGAGATCGGCCAACATAAGCACCTCATCGCCCGAGGGCTCCAAAGTACCTGCCTCAACGGACTGTAACCGGTCGGGAGAGATGCGAATGGCCGAACTCACTTCCTCAGTACTCAGCTGAAGCTGTTCGCGATAGCGAGACAACTTCGAGCCCAACGCTATCAGGTTTATCGTCATACCCGTTCTCCTTGTGGGGCATGACGATCCTAAATGTAGTAGCCCGTTCATTCCAGTTTGGATAGATCCTGATTTTGCAGATGATCAATGGCCGCTTTTGGCCGAGGCTGTGTAAAAACGTTTTCAAGTGCAGCAAAAGCCCAAAAACGTGCTGAAAAATGCGGTTCTACGCAAAATCCATATCTGCTCACCTACCGATAATTTTCAGATTTCGCGTAGACCCGCGCACTTCAATTTTATGCTGAGCGTTTTTACACACTCTGGGCCGGTTTCGGACGCTTGCTACCGGCAGCCATCGGCCAATAGCTGCCCGTCGTGGTCGTCGGTTTCGGCCGAGGCTGTGTAAAAATACTTTTGAGCAGACGCAGTCGTCGAAATCGACGCAGAAATCACGCCTCTACGAAAATTCTAGCTCTTGGAATGGCCGAACTAGCGCAGATTTAACGTAGGAACCTGACCAACTCCGCGCCGCCGACGCAGAGGTGAAACGCCGAGAGGCAGTAGGGTGGCCCCTCGACTCAAGTCTGTGCAGTTGCTCACCAGCTACTGCGCCTGACGAATCATATCGGCGGCTTTCTCGGCAATCATGATGGTCGGTGCATTGGTGTTGCCGCCAGTCACTGTCGGCATGATCGAGGCGTCCACCACCCGCAACCCCTCAAGCCCGTGTACACGCAATTGCGCATCGACCACGGCCAACGCATCAGAGGCCGGCCCCATCTTGCAGGTACTGGTCGGGTGGTACTGGGTGTCGGCCCGCGCCCGGATATCGGCAATAATGCCTGCCGTGTCATCGCGCTGGACGGGATAGAGCATCTTGCCGCGCCACGGTTGCAGCGGGCTGCTTTGCAGAATGTCCATCTGCAACTGCACACCCTTGACCAACAGCTCGAGGTCGCGTGGATCGGCAAGAAAATTGGGGTCGATCTTCGGTGGCACTCGCGGGTCGGCGCTGGCCAGTTTGACCGTGCCACGGCTGTAGGGGCGCAGCACTTCAACATGGCAGGAAAAGCCGTGCCTGGTGTGCATTTTGCGACCGTGATCATCAACCAGCGCCACCACAAAAACCAGTTGCAAGTCAGGTGCTTGCACCTCGGTTGAGGAGCGTACAAAAGCCCCGGCTTCGGCGATCGAACTAGTGATCATGCCGGTACGCTGCTTGCGCCATTCGAACACCCCCTTGGCCATTTTTATAGCGCCATTCAAGGACAATCCGAAGGTCTGGCTGTCGCTGGCACTGATGTAGCTCTGCACGTGATCGATGTGATCTTGCAGGTTTTCGCCGACGCCAGGCAGGTCGTGTACCACGGGTATGCCCACCGCCTGCAAGTCCTTGGCCGGGCCTATACCCGAGAGCAGGAGCAGCTGCGGCGAACCAAAGGTGCCTGCACTGAGGATGACTTCACGACGCGCCCGGACTTCCTTAGCTTCACTGCCCTGGTAATAGGCAATGCCACAGGCGCGCTTGCCTTGCATGATGATCTTGGCCGACAGCGCATGGGTCTTCACACATAGATTGGGGCGCGACAGGTTAGGCGTCAGATAAGCCTTGGCTGCACTGCAGCGCTCGCCATTTTTCTGCGTTACCTGGTACATGAACGAACCGAATTGATCGACGCCGTTGTAGTCGCGGGTGGTCGGTATGCCATTGAGCACTGCGGCATCGATAAACGCCTTGCTCAGCTCACTTGGCGTGCGCAGTTCGGCAACGTTCAGCGGGCCACCCGCGCCGTGGTATTCGCTGGCGCCGTGGGTCTCGTTGTTTTCCGCACGTTTGAAGTACGGCAACACATCCTCATACGACCAACCAGGATTGCCCAGGCTGGCCCAATGGTCGTAGTCCCAGCGGTTACCGCGCACATAGAGCATGGCGTTGATGGAGCTAGAACCACCCAGCGTCTTGCCACGCGGCTGGTAACGCTTGCGGTTGTCCATGTGCTGCTGCGGGACGGTGTCGAATGCCCAGTTGTTGTAAGAGGTTGCCACCATGCCAACGAAGCCGGCCGGGGCGTGAATCAACACGCTCTTATCCGGCCCGCCGGATTCCAGCAAACAGACAGACACACTGGGGTCTTCGCTCAGGCGACTGGCCAATACACAGCCTGCCGAACCGGCACCGACAATGACGTAATCAAACTCTTCGTACTGCATTCTGATGGCTCTCGCTTCTTGTACTTTTTATGGCGGATTTCAATCAGCGCCGCTTCTAATGGGCCGTTGTGCCCGATGCGTGGTTCTCTAGGCTGTGGTGCCTGCGAATGAGCACTCCACTGCGCCGTGCTCGCCCATCACCATGCGCACGTGATCGCCAGGACCGACGTCGAGCATCGGCGCCAGCGCTCCGGTCAACAGCACATCTCCGGCACGTAATGGCTGGCCGCGCCGGGCCAGCTTGCGCACCAGCCAAAGGCCGGTGGCGAGGCAGTCATGCAGCGCTACGCTGGTGTCGAGCAGCACCGGCTGGGCATTTTTATGCAGGCTGATCAGCAGGTTTGGCGTAGGCAGTTGCGCCAGCGGCACGGGCTGATCACCCAACACATAAAGCCCGGATGAAATGTTGTCAGCGACCGCATCCATCAAGGTCAACTGCCAGCCGATGATGGCCGAGTCGTTGATTTCCAGTGCCGGCACCGCACCCGCAATACAGGCCAGAAACTGCTCATGGCTGATCTCGCCAGCCGGCAGATCGTGGCCGAGCACCAATGCCAGCTCGATCTCGACTTTCGGTTGCAGCAGGCGCTCCCAGGCGATGGCTTCACCTGAGAGGCACGCCGTGTCCGCGAACAGCCGCCCATACACCGGCTCGTCGACCTTGAGCGCTGCACGCAGGGCCGCCGAGGTCAGCCCAGCCTTGGCCCCGCAAAGACGGCGGCCTTGAGCCAACGCCTGCTGCATGCCAGCGGCTTGCACGGCATAGGCTTCATCCAGGTTGGCCAGGGCGAAAGTTTCGCTAACCCGTGGCACGGGATGCCGCTCGAGCCGTGCCGTTGCCAGGCAGTGGGCCGCGCCGAGCAGGCGCGGTTCGGTAATTGCCACCGGCGCACTCATCGGCTGGGTACTTCGCCGATCACGGTGGTGCGGAACATTTCGCGCCGCATGCCGTGGTAGTCGGCCACTGGCATATGCCAGGTGCTGCGGTTATCCCAGATCGCCAGGGTTCCCTGACGCCAGCGCATACGGCAAGTGAAGGCTTCCGAGGTGGCCAGTTTGAACAGGTAGTCAAGCAGTGGACGCGACTCTTCCGTACGCAGGCCTTTGATGCCTGTGGTGTAGGCCGGGTTGATGAACAACACCTTTTTCCCGGTTTCCGGGTGGCGGGTTACCAACGGGTGGCTGCGCTCGTCAGCCGAGGTATCGCTACCGTAGTTGATCGCCATGTTTTCCAGCAGCGCGTTGTGCTTGGCGTTAACGCCATAGGCCATTTCCGGGCTGTGCACCGCGTCGAGGTTTTCCAGCAGCGCTTGCATCCCAGGCGATAGCCACTCATACGCCAGGGCCAGATTGGCGTAGCAGGTATCGCCGCCATAGGGAGGAATGTCGTGCCCATAGAGCAGGGTGAATGCTGGCGGGCGCTCCTGAAAGGTCCAGTCGGTATGCCAAGCACCACCGAATACGAAGGGTGCTTTTTCGGAGGCTTCCTTGACCACGTGTACCACGTGCGGATGATCGGCCATGCAGGTCACATAGGGTTCGCGGCCAAACTCACCGAGGTGCTGGGTAACCCGCTCCAGGTCAGCAACGCTCAGGGCCTGGTCGCGGATGAAGATCACCTTGTGGGCGAGCAGCGCCTGGCGCAACTCGGCAAAGCCCTCGTCGCTCAGACGCGTCAGATCAAGATTTTCGACGTCCGCACCGATGGCGCCGGTGGTCGGGGTTACACGAATGTGACTGTAACTGGCAGCACGGTTATGGCTAGGCAGGGTGTAGATGAACTCGCTCATGGCTCGCACTCTTTTGTTGTTGGAGTGCTTACAGAATGCGTGGCGGCTGCTAGGCTAGCCATGATTATTACAGCCAAAAAATGATAATTACCGCCAAGACTATTTTGAATGGAGGGTTGCCCGGTGGACTGGCGCCAAAACCGTGCCCTGACGGGCGTACGTTACCTGCTAGAAACCGCCCAGGCCGAAGGGGTGGAGGCCGCGAGCTGCCTGATAGGCAGCGCCATCTCCAGCGAAACACTGCAGCAGCGCAACGCGCAGATCGAGGCCTGGCAAGAGCTGGCGGTAATCCGCAACTTGCTCGAACACGCCGGCCGACCGGGCCTGGGATTCGCTGCCGGGCAGCGCTATCACCTGACGTCACTGGGCTTGCTCGGTTTCACCATGCTCGCCAGTCGCACGCTGGGAGAGGCGTTTGCCACCTTCAGCCGTTTTCAACTGTTAGCGCTGACGCTGTGCCCGGCGCGAATCGAAGTGGAGCGACGCGGTAGCTGGTTACTGTTCGATGCCAGCGTACTGCCGCAGGATGCTCGCGCCTTTGTTATCGAGCGCGGACTCTCCGCGTGCCTGGGCGTGGCGTGCGAGTTACTGCAGCGCCCCCTTGCCCCCCTGGCTATCGAGATGACCAGCAGCGCACCTGCGGATCTCGCCGCGTTGCAGGGGGAATTTGCCTATCCGGTGCAGTTCGAGGCCGGGCGCAACGGCATCCTGTTTTCCAATGCCGACCTGACCTTCACCCTGCCGCAGGCGCACATCAGTGCCCACAGTGAGGGCGAGCAACTGTGTGAGCGGCTATGTACCGAGATCTCCCACAGCCTGGTCAAGGCGCCCACCGCGCGTTTGGTGCAACAGGTGTTGATCCGCGACTCGGCCACGCTGCTCAGCAGCCGGATGGTGGCCCAGCGCCTGGGCCTTTCCGAGCGCACCTTGTTGCGCCGTTTGGCGAGTGAAGGTCACTCGTTCCAACAGCTCAACGAGCAAATCAAGCAGCGTTTGGCCGAGCGCCTGCTGAGCGACTCGCGTCTGGACCTTACCAGCATCGCCCAACGTCTAGGCTACGCCGAGGCGGCCAGTTTTTCGCGGGCATTCAGTCGCTGGACTAACAGTCCGCCCGGAAAGTGGCGCTGCCATGCGCACCTGCGCGAAGCTTAGCGATCCATGTACAGTCGACAAACAGTTAACGTCCGCTTGGGGTCCAGGCTGTGTGAAAACGTTTTAGAGCGAGTTTGGCAGTCAGAATCGCAATCAAAATCGCGTTCCTACGCAAAGTTCAGGTCTGGCTGACCAACCAAACGCTGGCAGATTTTACGTAGCAACGCAGACTTCAAAACGACGCATGCGTTTTCACCCAGCCTGGGTCGGAAACAGCCCTTGGTGAGCGACCGCTATTGGCCGATTTCTGCCCTTCATGACCGGCAGCTGTCGGCCAGCCGGGTGCGCTCTAAAGCGTCCAGGGAATTGGGGGCTTTCAGTACGGGAGCAGGTATTTACCCTGCGAGATCGACTGAAGGTGATTCATATAGCTGTTGAGTCCTTCGAGGACCTCTCCGATTTTGTTTGGGTTAGCTCTACCAAAAATTACGCTGAGGGCCACGTTCACGTCGGGTCTCGCCCGAATCCTTTGCGAAACCAGGTCGAAACCCGAACGCTGCACAATCAAATAAATTGCTTCCTCAAGGGTAATGATCTTTTCCCAGAGGCTATCTACGATGGGTACTTCTGATATCTCAGAGAGGGCGATAAGGGCTCGTTTATCGCCGGTGATGAGGGCGTCGTCTTCGTCTTGGCTTACGGCCGCAAACAAGATCGCTTCTCCGCTGTCGATATCCGGCCGATTTAGCTCGAGGATCGTATTAGCCGAGTCGGTGACTACTTGGACCTCTGTCGCAGCCTCGACGAGCCGCTGAGCCGTCACAACAGCGTCTTGTGATCCCAATTTCTTTAGGGCGGCGTCGGGTTTGTTAAGCCTGAGCTGAAAACGAAGCTGTGGAAGTATCGCGAAGTCGCTGAGCGGGCACTCAAGAGCGAGCGCAAGCTCGTCTAGAAGCAAGTACTGACAAAGGGACTTGGCTGCGTCGCTATCAAGTAGGTACACGTGTGACTGACCCGAAGCCTTGGATAGCTAGCACGTGCTCCCGATTCTCGTCGCTAAGAGCTCCGAGATCGGTACTTTGCATGAACCACTGATTAAGCACCTCGATCGCCCCTCTGGGGTCTGCGATATAACCCAAGGCCTGATTTGCTCGGGCCCAATCGTCATTCTCTCTGGCGTAGGAAAGAATTAGGTGGCCGGGGTCGACTCCAAGTTGTTCTCCAGCTATGACAGCATTCGAGGCTAGTACTGCTGCGGAGTCTGGTCGTCCGATAGCTTTAAGCACGTTTGTATGCCCGTTCCTCAAAAGTGCGAGAGCGAAAGAGTCAGCCTCTTTCTCCTCCGCATCCTTCCTGGTGGCGTCACTCCCGGCCAAGGCATCGGTGACTTCGGCAATGTCCTCGTCTATGAGAACACCATTTTCACCGACGTGGCCGCATACGATATGAGCGAGTTCATGTGCTAGGACGAACAACTGTCGAGCGTGCTGGGGGCTATTAAATCCTAAAACAATTGCGGGTCTGCCTTGAACGCTAACGGCCATACCTGTCATCCGCTTCGACGTTTTGGGCAAATCCTTGAGAAACAACACAGGAATGCCCTGAGCCCAGCAAAGCGCCAGAAGCCCTTCAAAACCTACGCTATTCGTACCCGAGATCTGGCGAACTAGGTGCCCGATATAATTCGGGTCAGGGGGTAAGGGGCTGTATGGGGCTCCGGCACTGAAAATTGAAAGTCGAGCCAACGCCATGCCAAGGCTGGCCGCTATGTTTAGCGCCCCTTCCTCTGTACCTCTTCTTCGCTTGAATCGAGCGTTGGGCGTAGCCGCGTCGATTGCAAGACTGCCGTCTTGGGCAAAATTTACAACCAAGCCCAAGCGTTGCTTAAGCAACAGTGCAAATTGGAAGGCTCCAGCGCTGGTCTTGAAGAGGCTGTGATCCCACCAATCGGGCAATAGTCTCTCAACATAAGGGCGCGGATATCCTGCAGCCTTAAGACTTTCGAAGGCGGACTTCACTGTTATTGGAGTCGTTGCGTCATGCATAGCACCCTCCCATAACATTAGATTCCAGCATCATTTTCACATGCAGGCCCTTCGGTGGGCAAAGAGCAGTTCAGCAAGGCGACGAGCGTGCTCCTCACTGCCATCCCACACGTTTGCCAAACTATCCATCAAGACATCTGAAGTCCGAGGGTCAGGCAATTCCAGCTCTAGCGAGATTTTTGCATAAATGCATAATTCCCGGTGAGTCTTTGTAACCCGCTTCGGCTTGCCAAAAAGGTTGCGGTGAATCTGTGGCTGGCCTAATCCAGAGGCATTCGCTATTGAGGTGCTCGTCCTTTGTCCGTGGGACGCAAAGAAAGCGAGGAGCTCTGCGACGATTTTGGTTTTGCTTTTCATGCATTTCATAAAGTATAAAATAGCATAAATGCATGGTTTTGGTGGTCGGTGGCATTACCCAAGCCACCCATCGCCGTATGAGATAAACTGACTAGCTGTCCGGCAGGACGCCGGCGGCCATCGAGAATTGGATAATGCGCGAAGCGGAGATCAAACGAGCACTCACTCACTACTTGGATACCTCGTTGGGTATCCACCCTGGCTTGTTCCTGGAGGAGCTACAGCTTAGTGGCGGTGAGGTTCGTGCAGACCTTGTCCACATCTACGATATGCATTGCTATGAGATTAAGAGTGAGGCCGACTCCTTGAAGCGCCTTATCGGTCAAGGATCCCGTTACGCTCGAGTTTTTGATCGCATCACGTTAGTGACTGCGGAATGCCATCTGAAAAACGCGCTTCCCTTGTTGCCGCCGTGGTGGGGGATCATCCTTGTCCCTGAGGTGCCTGAGGCGGGGTTTAAGCATGTTCGGGCCGCAAGACCTAATAAGCGCCACGAACCTGAGGTGCTTGCCTCCCTACTCAAGCGAGACGAGGCGCTTCACCTCTTGACCGAAATGGGTAAGGTTCGAGGCTGGAAGAGCAAGAGCCTATATCTCATTCAGGCATATATCGCAGAGCTGCTCACACTTCCCGAGCTCAAGAACAATGTTCGGGACTACCTCCTCAAACGGGTCGAGGAAGCTACACCTCAATTTTCAGCCTGCCCGGCCTAGTACTGTTCCTTAATCACCGTCGCAAGGTGATGACACCAACCTTCAGTGAAGTGGAAGAGGCCTGCATTCTTCTTTTTGATTGCCGGATTCGCTCGATCTGCAATTAATTCGTCCCCATAGGAATACTCTCGGCCTTTGAAGGAGGCTGCATGCACGGTCACCATCAAAGTCGAGATAGCAACTGAATGCTCTGACTTGCTTCCGTCAGCTCGCAACACCAACCAGTCAAGGTTCCTTGCATAGCGAATGGCAACACGGCCGCCGCGGCGAGTTAGTGTCTCCTCAGTCCAGCGCGGAGATATCGTCCCATAGTCTGAATATCCGAGAAGCAGTCCGGGAGCGTTGGTATTCAGCGCGGCCCATAGAGACCAGTCTCGGCGTGGCAAGTTAGCTACCGTTTTTACGGCCGCAAGACTCTCGGGGAACGCACCTGATGCCACATGAATTTGGGAAAACCCTGCGTTCTTGAACGCCGCCATCATGCCTGTAAAGGCGGGTACCTCTGCGGCTTCCCAAGCGGGAGTAACACCTAGATCGACCATAAGATGAATACGGTTGCCAGGCCTTGATAGTACCTGTGCGGCCATCATCGTCTGGGTGTAGTGCTCAGCATTAACTGTTAATCCACTGATACGTAAGCGTAGGAAAATCTCAGGGAAGGATTGCACTAGACCAAGTAGCGCAGGGCGTAGCAGAGGGGCATCTAACGGATTGATAACTGGAAGAGTTGGAAAGCCGTTAGCTTTTGCGATCTGAAGGAACGCCTCAAATTCTAAAGGACGAATGCCAACGAGCCGCCCTTCGGGATTCGCATAATCTACCAATGCAGGGGCTCCCCAAGCTGTTTGGAAATTCCCTACCAGGCTGCTGTGTTGATTCGAGTGACGGACCTCGATGCAGGGGCGAACGTAGGGCTTAACGTCTCCCCGAGTCTGAAGCAGAGCTCTCTGCTCCCAGGACTGCCACTTAATGATCGGAATGTAGTAAGGGTGGTTGGGGAATCTAAGTGCCATATGCCTTCCTTGGGATCGCGTAGTGGTCCAATCGCTTTTATCACGAAGGGTGGCACTTTGAAATCACCGCAGATAGGTTGAGATCCAATTGCTATTCCGGCTCTAGCATTTGACTTAGCGTCGGGATCTTGCTGGCGCTGCTTAGCGTTCATCATTGATGGCGTCTGGTCAATTTGACGTAGTTAAGGCGCTTTCAGCAAGTTCCGCTTCTGGCCGCTCTCTGCCGGCCGTGACAGGAAGATGCGGGAAAAAAGCAGACATTATGCTTTTCATAGAGCATCTTCAGGCATCTGATAGGATCAACCAAATACCTACAATAATACTGGTCGTTTAACTTCATGAACGCGATGCACAGTTCTGACAATGTCACTTTTTCGGCACCTCCTATCAGCGTGGCAATTGCCGACGATAGCTACCTTATTCGCGAGGGCTTGTCGCAGATTCTTGCCCAGTCTCCAAGAGTTCGTGTAGTCGGGCTTTATGCTGACCCAACCGCGCTGCTTGCAGCGGTAGAAGCAAATCCACCACAGGTTGTCATGACAGACATCCGCATGCCGCCTACGCAAACGGATGAGGGCATGCGAGTAGCAGAACATCTGCGCCAGAGCCATCCGGATATAGGCGTAATCGTGCTGAGCCAACATGGCAGCTCACAGTATGCAACCGAGCTACTGGAGAAAGGGGCATCTGGGCGTGGATACCTGTTAAAGGATCGTATTCACGACCTCGATCATCTGGTGTCTACCATTCATGCGGTTGCAACTGGTGAGTGTCGAATTGATACGCAACTAATTGAATCCCTGCTGTCGCGCAAGCACCAGCGCTCCCCCTTAGAAGAGCTAACACCACGCCAGCGGGAAATCATGGCCGACCTTGCGACAGGTAAGAGCAACCTTGCCATTGCGCGCGACAGGGGAGTAACCCAGCGGGCGGTGGAAAAACATATAAGCGAGATTTTCGGCCGCCTTGGCTTGGCCAACGACGAAAGCATCAGCCGCCGGGTACAAGCGACGCTGCTTTATTTATCACGTAACGGCCAATGAAAAGCCTAAAACCCTGGCTCGCTATCCTCGGTGGAGGCACGGTAACCATAGTTGCCGGGATCATGGCGACAGGCGCGGGCTCGACACGAATAATCGACGCCTTGATGGCCGGCGTTGGCGTGATGTTGGTTTCCGGCGTGGCGATGACCGTGCGCGCCCGCTACCCACAACGCCCGCTCTGGATATTGCTCGGAATGCTCGCTGTAGCTTACGCGCTTCATCCCCTAATTTATTCGACCAATGATCTGCTCTATACGATTGGCAGAACCGTTCGCCCCTGTGCTGAAGCGCTGCTGGTGTGGGTGGTGCTGACCTTCCCGACTGGGCGCATCACCGACCGACGTGAGGGTATGCTGATTGGCGCAGCTATCGCTGCTATTGCCTTGCTATGGCTACCCAGCGTGATGCTGACTCCGCACGTGCCGCGCTTCGGCCCACTGCCCTCCTGCACTGACGTGTGCCAGGACAATTTACTGTTTATTGCCGACCACCCTACCTGGTCCAACCTCCTGCTGAATGCCTTTCGCATCGTCAACACAGGCATCCTGATCGCGACCAGCCTGTACTTGCTACAGCGACTGCGACAGGCCTCCACACTGATGCGTCGCTCGCTCGCCCCCGTACTACTCGCCTCTGTCGCCCGCACGCTATGCATGGCGTTTTTCCTGACAACCGGGACTGGCTTGTTGTTGCTTACCTTTACCTTCTGGGCCGTTCCGTTAGCTATTGCCTTGGGCTTGCTGCGCAGCCGGCTCTACACCGCCCAAGCGCTACATCGGTTAGTGACCGGATTAAGGCGCCGGCCGAACCTGCAAGGCCTGAAAACCATGATGGCGAATGCTCTGGATGACCCATCACTGGAGCTAGGTATTTGGGAGCCAAACACTGGGCGCTGGATTAACTCATCCCAACAAGTCGTGCCGTTACCCGAACCAAGTGCCAAGGAGCAAGCCGTACGCGTACTGCATGACCTCAATGACCAACCTAGCGCAATCCTGATTCATAACCGCGCCTTGTTGGAAGAGCCGATGTTGCTGGAGGCAGTTGTTAGCTCGATCCATAACGCCATCGTCAATTGGCAATTCGAATCTGCCTTGGCCGGTGCCCATGCCCATTCTGAAACTGTCGCGGAAGAGGAGCGCCGCCGGCTTGAACAAGACCTACACGATGGTGCACAGCAACGCTTACTCGCGCTGCGTATGAAGATCAGCGTGACCAGACGCCTGGTCGATAGCGATCCGAGCCGAGCGGATGCACTGCTAGTGGAAATGGCAACGGACATTGATGCCGCCATCACCGAACTGCGTACGCTGGCACATGGCCTTACTCCGCCACTACTGGCTGAGCGAGGACTGGCAGCAGCCTTGGGAGAGGCCGCCAATAATGCGGGCTTGCCAGTAGTCACGGACTTTCAAGCACCGAGACGCGAAAGCCCGCTCGCCGAACGAGCAATTTACTTCTGCTGTGTCGAAGCCCTACAGAACGCAGCTAAACATGCAGGAGCAGGGGCAACGGCGAAAGTTACATTGCGCCAAGAACGGGATGGGATTTCGTTCGCTGTGGTGGACAGCGGCTGCAGCAACAGGCACCCGCTGAATCTCAATGAAGGCCAAGGGATCGCCAGCATGCGCTCGCGCATGCTGGCGATAGGAGGAGAGCTCGAAATCAGCATCTCCTCAACAGGTGGTTTGAGCGTCGTCGGGCGAATCCCCTGCGCGAAGGACAATGTCCAGGGGATGGCGAAAAATAGCGCGCTACAGCTGCTTCCGAAGCACCATAAGCGAGCCTCTAACATGTCCTAAAGCTAGAGGCTTTCAGTTTCAGCGAGTTTCTTTATTGCACATCAGCATCGAGGCGATGGCCGGCAACAAAACCAGTGCACCTACCATGTTCCAGATGAAGAGCAACACCAGCAGCAGGCCCATGTCGGCCTGGAACTTCAGTGCCGAGAACGACCAGGTGGCTACACCCATGGCCAGAGTGATGCCAGTGAAGGCCACCGAGGTGCCGGTAGTTTTCAACGCTTCAAAGAACGCCGCACGGAATTTCAGGCCCTGGTGCAGAAAGCCTTCCATGCGACTGTACAGGTAGATGCCATAGTCGACACCGATGCCGACGCCGAGGGCAATCACCGGTAGCGTGGCGATCTTCACTCCCAGGCCCATCTGCGCCATCACCGCTTCGCACAGCACGGTTGACAGGTACAGCGGCGCCATCAAGGCGATGGTCACTTTGATCGAATTAAACTCCCACCAGACCACTAGCGAGATGATCACAAACACCAGGAGCAGCATCAGCTTCTCGGACTGCTCGATGACGATGTTAGTCGCCGCCTCAATGCCGGCATTACCTGCCGCCTGGAGGATCTCGAAGTCTCCTGTGTCGTACTGCTTGCTGAAGGCCTCGACCGCGCTGACCACCCGGGTCAGCGTCTCGGCCTTGTGGTCACTCAGATACAGGCTGATTGGCGCCACGCTGCAGTTGGGGTCGACGAACTCGGCAGCGACACCTGAGCGGGCATTGTTCATCACGAACTGATCGCGCGACAGTTCGGCCCACTTCGGGTTGCCCTCATTGCGCGCAAGGATGTTGAAGCGCATGGTGCGATAGAGCGACTGCACCGATTCCACACCTTTGACTTCACGCATGCTCTGTTCGAACTGGTTGGCCAGGTCGGCAGCGGCGAAGCGTGCGCACTGTTCAGCCGGTGTCTTGAACATCACTACATAAACATCAGTGCTGGTGCTGTAGTGCTTGAGCAAGTAAGCGTTGTCCTGGTTGTAGCGCGCTTCCGGACGGAACTCCGGTGCGCCCTTGTCCAGGTCTCCAATTTTCAGATCTTGACGGGCGTAGTAGCCGACGCCGAGCAGCATCACGCTGAGGGCGATCAGCGGCAGCGCCACGCGCGGTTCGACCACGGCCGACAGGCGGCGGAAGATAGGCCAGGACGAATTGGCTCGCTTTTCCTGCTCACGCAAGCCGCGCGGACTGATGCCGGCGTAGGACATCAGCACCGGCAGCAGGAACATCTTGGTAAAAATGGCGACGAACACGCCAATGCTGGCGGTGATTGCCAGCTGCTGGATCACACCAATGTCGATCACCAACAAGGTGATAAACCCCACCGCATCGGCCAGCAGCGCCGTGGTGCCAGGAATGAATAGGGCGCGGAAGGTGTGTTGCGCGGCAACCAGCGGCGTGGCGCCATGCCCCATCGCGCTCATCATCAGGTTAATGTTCTGCACCGCGTGGCTGATGCCTATGGCGAAGATCAGGAACGGCACCAAGATCGAGTATGGGTCCAGACCGAAACCGAAAAGGTGCAACAGGCCAAGCTGACAAGCCACGGTGAGCAGGCAAGTCACCACGGTTACTGCGGTACTGCGCCAGCAGCGGCAATAGAGATAGAGCATCAGGCTAATCAGGCCGACTGTGATAGCGAAGAACAGCGCGATGTCGGTGGCAGCGGCCAGCAGATCACCGATGATCTGGGCGAAGCCGATCACGCGGATATTCACGCCCTGTACACCGAAATGCTCGCGCACCTGCTTTTCCAGCGCTTGGGTAAAGGCACCGTAGTCCAGCGGCTCGCCGGTCTCTGGGTTCATCTCCAGCAGTGGCACCCGGATCACCGCCGACTTGAAGTCGTTGGCGACGAAGCTGCCGAGCATGTTGGCGCGCTGGATGTTCTGCCGCACCTGTGCCAACGCCTCTGGGCTCCCGTCGTAGGTGTCGGGAATCACCCGGCCGGCGCGCAAGCCTTCGGTGGTGACTTCAGCCCAGAGCGCGTTAGGGGTCCACAGCGATTTCAAATTGCCGCGATCGACGCCAGGGATGTAGAAAATCCTATCGTTGACCTCGCGCAGAGTCTCAAGGAACTCCTTGCTGACAATGTCGCCCTTGGGGTTTTCCACCACCACGCGCAGCACGTTACTCTGCGGCCGGAGCACGCTCTCAAACTGCAGGTAGTTCTGGATAAACGGGTGGCCGGTCGGGATCATCCGGCTGAAGCTGGCGTCTGGGCGCAAGCCCAGGGCCTGGTAGCCGAGCAACAGCGAAAGGACCAAGAAGAACAGAAGCACCACCACGCGATTGCGAAACAGTGCACGTTCGGTGAAACCAACCAGCCGCTGCAAAGCGCTGGTCTCAAGTTGCGGGCTAGACCCGTCGTTCAGTTTGGCATTCATTGCAGCTGCTCCTTGAGCTCTGCCAAGGGCATGGTGATGAGGCCGGCGCTACCAATCAGCGCCAGTTGCTCGGCAGACACTTGCGCCACGCCGAGCCAAGGCGCCTTAGCGGCCGCCTGCCAAACTTTGAACTGCTGGCCATCGGTGCTGTACAGCACCACGCCACCTTGCCCGGTCAGCAGCAAGCTGCCGTCCGCCAGTTGTGCGGCGCCGTACAGACCCGCGCGCACCGGCAGCGGGATGACCTGCCAGCTCAGGCCCTGATCCTGGCTGGCCAGCAAGGTACCGCCGAAGCCCAAGGCCAGTAGGCGGCCATCGCTCAGCTGCTGCAGTTTGTACAGCGAGGCCGGGCTCATTGGCGTGATCACTGTCCAGTGCTGGCCGTCATCACTAGAGCGGTACAGACGCCCGCCTTCGCCGGCGACCACTAGACTGCCGTCGCGCAGACCGAGGACCGCATTGAAGTGCAAACGCTCGGGGTTTTCCAGGGTCGAGACAAATTCCCAGCTTTTCCCGCCATCGCGGGTATGCACAAGGATCCCATAGGCACCAACCGCCCAGCCTTGCTGCGCATCGCGGAACCACACATCCAGCAGCGGGCGTGCCGGGCCTGACTCGATACCGGCTTTAGCATCATCGAAGGCGAAGATGACATTCTCCAACTCGGTATGCAGCGCCTCGTCGTCTGGCGCCGCCGCACTGGCTAATTCCAAACGCGCCATCTCGGCCTCGGCCCACTTCAACATCAAAGCGCTTATGGCACTGCCGTCGAGTTGCTTGCTCCAGGTCTTGCCGCCATCGGTGCTATGCAGGACCACACCGTCATGGCCGACGGCCCAGCCGTTGTTGGCATCGGGGAAATGCACCGAGGTCAGCAGAACATCGACCGGCACTTGTGCCTGCTGGATCTCGCCGGAGGGCGAGCGCAACAGCACGTGGCCGCTGCCCCCCACCGTCACCAGATAATCGCCGACCAACTGCCCATCGGTGAGGGGCGACTCGCTGGCTAAGGGGGAAATTCGGGCGGCGCGCTCAAGGCGATCGACCAGTGGCGCGGCGCTGAGCGGCAAGGCCGCCAGGCCGACAGACAACAGGCAGAGCAACCTCAGCGCTGGTTGGTTGTATTTTTTCATGGCCAGCGTCTCAGAAAGTAAAAAAGGGGGAAAGCGCTAACCGCTTTCCACCCAAAGACCACGGAGTAAACAGTTAATCAGCGGCCGCTGCGACGCAGAGCCGAGGGACTAAAATCTTTCAAGTTCGCCGGAACGTTGAACTTGATTGGGATCTCCTGGTTCTGCAGGTTAACCACTAGGTAACGGCGTGCCTGCAGGTCGTAGGAAACCTCACTTATATGAAAACTGGACAAAATGTCGTAGCGCTGCAACGCGTGGGCCTCATGAAAGCGCCAAAGTTCGCCACGACTGTCATAAATGTCCGAGGCCAGGATGCTCCAGCTGTCCTCGTCGAGATAGAAGACCCGCTTGGCGTAGATATGCCGCTCACCCGGCTTCAGCGTGGCCTCGACCACCCAGACGCGATGTGGCTCGTAGCGCAGTAGGTCCTGGTTGAAGTGGTTGGGCTGAATGATCTGCTCGTACTTCAGCGAAGTATCGGCCAGCTTGTAAGTGTTGTAAGGCACAAGCATTTCTTTTTTGCCTACCAGCTTCCAGTCGTACTTGTCGGGCGCGCCGTTGTACATGTCAGCTGAGTCGTTGGTACGCAAGCCATCGGAGGCACCTGGCGGCGTGTCATAAGAGAACTCGGGCGCGCGCAGCACGCGCCGCTGCCCTGGGTTGTACTGCCAGGCCAGCCGGGACTCCTTGGTTTGGTCGAGTGGCTCATGCACCAGAGTCTGGCTGCCGGCGATACTTTCTGGGGAGGTAACGCTATTCCAGAAATAGTACAGCCGGTTCGGCTCCGGGTTGGTCATGCTTGAGGCCATGGCAAATTTTCGCATTCGGCGCACCGGAGTAAATGAGCCGTTGGCCTGCACCACCATTTCAGTCGGGTAATCGAGAAAGCCACCGGTACGATAGCGCGTCAGGTGGTTCCACATGGCCTCCAGACCCGACTTGGGAATAGGAAAAGGCACCGAGGTTTTCTGATAGTTGACCATGCTATCGCCGTTAAGCTCGAGCTTAGCGGCCTCTTCGCGGATCAGCTCGTACTCGTGCTGGGGCAGCGCAGCAGTGCGATGACTCGGATAGACGTTCAGCTTGTAGCTGGGAAACTTCGCCAGCAGCGCCTTGTACCCTGGCATCAACCGGTCGGCATATTGCGCCATGTTGGCCGCTGTAACGGTGTACAACGGTTGTTCATTCGCGAAGGGATCGATATAACCCTTGGCCGCACTGTAACCGGCCGGCGGCTGGGTAAGGCCACCGCTCCAGGCAGGAATGCTGCCGTCGGCATTGCCCGCTTGCTCGGCGCCGGTGGGCGTCAGGTCTTGGCCCAAGCGGGCAATTTCACTGGCATCCAGCTTGGCCAGGGCCGTTGCACTGGTTAGGCTGAGAAGGGTGCCGAGAATGGCAGCGGAGAGAAGATTCTTGTTCATTGGATTACCTCGAGATCAGAAGCCCATGCGCAGGTTGAACGCGACGAAATCACGGTCGGTCACTACGAGCGGCGTATTACCGGTACCAGACCAGGACAGTTCGGCCGAATAGTTTTGCTTGTAGCTAGCCCTTACCCCCAGCGAACCCAGCAGTCGGTCTTCGACGAAGTTACCGTCGTGGGACCAGCCCTTTACGTCCTGACCGAAGGTCATAAATGGCGATACGTTGACCCCGGCCAGCAAACCCGAATAATTCAACTGGGCACGCAGGCGATAGCCCCAGGAAAGGTCCGTGACAAAGCCGTCACGGCTACAACCGATTTTTTTGTAACTTTGCTCTGGCACCCCAGCGTTGCAGCCTGGCGAACCAATCCCCTGGCCATCAGCCATGTTGCTGCCGTATGCCTCGGTTTTCCCGTAACGACGCTCACTCAGCGCCGGCAAGTCATGCATGTACTTCATCGCGACCTCACCGGTTACATCAAGACCATCCGCGCCCAACACTCGGGGGAAGCTCTTAATAAACCCAAGTGACAGCTGCGACACCTCCAGGCGGTCATAACCATTGATCAGCGAGCCGGGGGCGGCAGCCTTCATCTCCCCTGCCAGCGGTGCACCGGGAATGAGTAGATTGGGATTGCCGAAGGTGCTCGGGATGGTGTCGCCGAGGGAAAGCCCCACGGGCTGATTCGGACGGTAGCTGTACTCGCCGAACACTGAGGCACCCAGGAGGCTGGTGGAAAAACTAAGACCGAAGATGCGGACGTCCTCGGGGAAGGCCATGAAATACTTGGCGTTGGTGGCCTCCTGACCTGCGATCCAGCCCGCTCCAACCGCAGGGCGCAAGTCGGTGCGCGCGCGGTTCTGCGGGGTGCGCGAATGGATATTCATGGCATAGGCGCCGAACTCGGTGCTTATGCTGTCGGCGAAATAGCGCATGGCCATACCAAACTGACCGCTGTCAGATGGCTCGTCGTCCTCCAGCCGATGCACATAGAGGCCCTTGGCATAACCAGCCTCATCATTAGGGTTGGCAGCAATACCGCCCCTGGCCAAGCCGAAACATCCATCCTGGATCAAGTCGTTGCTAGCAAAGTAGGTACCGCAACCTTCCAGAACGGTCTCACGCCATTGCAACTGGTAAAACACCTCAAGGTTGAGGCTGTCGGTGATACCGAAGTTGGCGAAGAGCAGTGGCACCGGGAGTAGAGCTTCCTTCAACTGAGAGCCCGGGCGGCGTAACGCGGCAAGATCCACTGGGTTGATCGAGTTGAGGCCATTCTGGAAGAACAACCCCTCGCCCCAGTTAATTACCTGATTACCGCCGCGTAAGTGCAACGGTCGCTCGCCGACTTCGAAGTCACCAAATACATAGGCATCCAGCAAGGCAACGCCTTGGAACTTGGCCAGATCGTCGAAGCCGCTATCGTTGAGCTTGGCACCCACCTGGTAACCATTGGCTGAATGGCCATGGTCGACCTCACGGTTGTTCAAGGTGTAGTCGTACCAGGCCTTACCGCGCAGAAAGACCCCATAATTACGCCAGTTCAACTCGGTTTCCGCCAATAGGGTGATCGGTGAAGACACCAAATTGCGCTTACGAAAATTCAGGCGGCCGTCATCACCGTTACGCGCACCTGAAGGGTTGAACTCACCAGCCGAGCCGTAGCCGATATGATCAGCATTACCCTGAAAAATCAGGTTTGAATCGGGTTTCTCAGCATTCCAGATTCCACCCACACTGATGCTACCGTTGGCGCGCCCCGTGATTTCACCTAATGCAAACTCACCCGCCTGAGCCTGCAGTGAAATCATGAGCGCTAGCGGGGTTATGCAAGCTGTCATCTTCAACAACAACGGATTAATCAGGCCGGACTCACTTCTTTCAAATCTCACGAAACAGCCTCCTATTTTTATTATATTTACTTCTATTTAATCGGCGATTATGGATATCGCACCAGATTAATTTGCTGCTTATAAAAACACGAATCAAACATATCTCTAGCGGCTGCCAATAGCATTATTACCAGCGAGCGCCAAATGCGTCATTTGAACACTTACCTGAAATAGCCATCACTAACCCCACAAGGTCTCACCGAAAATCCAGACACCATTAGAGCTATGTGACGAATTAAGTAATCGACAACTACCAACAGCTTTTTCATTTCAAATTAAAAATCTTTACGCGTAAAAAACAGCAATAAAAAACAAGCAACTTGAAAGCTTTAATTATCCACGAAAAAATTAAATTAATCGCCAGCCAGCCTAATCGCGACAGGGCTCTGGAAACATCAGGAACCCCGCCGACGACCAAGAAGCTATATTGTTTTAAGCCACTTAACGTTTCTCTACTTGGCAAGGAACTGCCGTCTCGAACGAAGAAACTGTGGTGTAGCGAGCACGCGGGAAGTAGTCGCCCATATCCTGCTGGATAGTTTCTTGCGACTTAATATTCTGCACTGCGTGTTTGAACTCACCACGGCCCAGCATGTTGCGCAGAACCAGGAAACTCAGATCCGGATCACCGGTACCGTCGCCCACATCCGCGATTGGCAACCAGGACACACCACACTCGTTGATTGCATTGCGTGGGCGGTCACTTTCGCGACTAAGTACCAAGGTGTAGTAGCCGTTAGCGTCCACCGGAATCTGCTCATCGAACAGACACTTATTGACCCGACCAGATGCGTAGCCCTGCTGAGAGCACCACGACCAGTAGCGCAGATCACCATCTTCAAACTTGGTGTTGCCGTTATAGGTCTTTGGCGTAGTTGGTGCTTTGGCGCGGATTACGAAAACCTCGCCGTGCTTACGGTTGATAAAGGTGCGCACATACTGGTTGTCGAGGTTGGCAAAGAAGGTCCCGTCTTTCTTATTGGTACCACTCGCCACTGTGTTGTCGCCGGTGTAAATGGCATAACGCGACATGCTTTCCGAACTCTTGCTCCAGGTCGGCGGGTTACTGGCCGGCATGGCCGGACCGCCACGCGCCTTGGCCACCTCCGTCAGTTTATTGAGGTACTCACGCGGGGTCGCCAGGGCTGCCTGATCAAACGACAATGGCTGGAAGCTACTCAAGCTGGCACAAACATCCTGTCCGCGCAGCTCCTTGCCATCAGCGAGAGTGAGTACCGGAGTTGGCAGACCGGAACCTGCTGTTTCGTCGGTATTTTTGTCCCCTGCGTAGATCCGATAAATCAGTTGCTGCTGGCCGTTTTCGGCTTGACCAGGCGCATGGATCTTGTCGCGGGTCTTGGCTTCTTGGTAAACGCCCCATGGAATAGGAGTGCTCAACGGCTCGCTAACCACTTCGATTTTATAGCCGCGCTGTTTACTGTTGCGGTCTGCACCGAAGAGATATGGGTTGCTAGCACCTGGCTTCGGCGCGATCAGGTAGTCGGCCACTGAGTCGAGAGGAGCACCCAAACGGTCATAGCTGATTAGGGACATATAGCGAGCATGCGGAAAACTGCCCTCTAAATGCAGCTTCGCGCCCTTCGGCACCGAGAAAGCTGCTCCCCAATAGAATGTTCCGGCGTCAGGGAAGGCGATGTTGATGTAGGGGTCACCACTGACCGGGCCGTAGCGCCAAAAACACGAACGAGGGCCTGGCATTGGATCCTTACCGATGGCAACACGCTGCTGGCCTTCCTCGAAGGCATTCGCCTGATCCCAGTTAGCCTGAGAAGGCGAGGCCGCCAGGATTAGAGTGGTCATCGCTAAAACTTGTGACGTTAGCCAAATATGAGGGCTTCAAGGTCATCTCCTTATCGGTGGATTCAAACCTTATTTTGGATACCGTATCCAGGCAGCGAAATAGTGTGGGCACCACAAGGGATAGGGCGGTTTTCTAGCGCGTATTTTTCTAATGTTGTCGCTTACAACTGCTGCGGACACACGCCTTGGCAAAGTATGTGGTGGTCGACCCTAAGGACTTGGGACCTGCTACCGAGGGCTGCTAGCTCTCCGCCGGCAACACCAGTCAGTTCCCCACGCATAGGCCACGCATGCCGCATTAGGATCATTAGGATCATTAGGATCATTAGGATCATTAGGATCGGGCGAACCCTGGGTGAGAAGAACGGCTCTAGGCAGCCACTCTGCTATGTCGACAGCCGGCCTAATAAATTAGCACCGCCCATTTACAGCGATAGCTGCACCTGTGATTGCACTAGCCTCCTGAGAGGCTAAAAATACGATCACATTAGCGACCTGCTCTGGCGTAACCCAGCGGGTGGCATCCGCATCAGGCATATCGAGGCGGTTCTGCGGGGTATCGATGATCGATGGCATGATCGCATTGACCGTGATGCGCTGATCTTTCAACTCTTCGGCCAACGCCTCCGTAAGGCGCATCACCCCGGACTTTGCTGCAGCATAGGCCCCCATGCCTAGGCTGGCCTTACTGGCCGCTCCGGCTGCAATGTTGATAATGCGCCCGGCTTCGGCTTTCTTCAGGTGTGTCAGCGCGGCCATGCTAGCCGTTGCGGCAGTGCGCACGTTCATTTGATACATCAAATCCCAGGTCGCAAGATCGCCGCCCTCGATGGTCTCCCAGCGAAAACCACCCGCCACGTTGATGAGCGCATCTAATCCTTGAAAATGCTGCTGCACCTGCTGCATTGCACAATTTGCCATGTGCAGATCGGTTAGATCGACCGCGCCGATAAGCAGTTTTTCAGAGCGCGCCGTGTCGGCCAGGGGTCGCGGCACGCTGGCCTGATCAATCAGGGCCACCCGCCAACCATTGGCCGCGAACGCCTCGCCTACCGCTATACCTAGACAACCGAATCCACCGCTAATTGCGACTACTTTACTCACGCTTATTCTCCTTGAAGTGGACTACACCAGGGCTGCACTGAGCACTGAGCCCCGGCACGAGTGGTCAGCTAGGTTGCCACTATTGCCGTGCAGAACCTGTCGCCGAGCCGACAAGTGGGCACAGTCAAGAGTGCTAACTTGCCTGGTCGCTGAGTCGCTGAAAGCCATCAGCCGCTCAACTTTCTTGAGTCGAGAGAAAAGGATCGCGCGCAATGAATCTGATCGTGTTTGCCATACCGATTTTTTTAACCACCACCTTGCTGGAAGCATGGCTGGCGCACCGCCGCGGGCTAGCGGCGTATTCCATACCTGATGCCATCAGCAGCTACCAATATGGTCTATTGAGCCAGGTGGTTGGGGCGTTCACCAAGTTGGCGAAACTGGGCGTTTACACTCTGGTATTCGAAGCCTACCGCGCCACGACCTTGCCTAGCGATAGCCTGTGGGTATGGGTCGGAGCCCTTGTGGCCTACGACTTTTTCTACTACTGGCATCACCGTATGAACCATGAAATTGGCTTGCTGTGGGCCGGGCACGTATCGCATCACTCTTCCGAGTACTTCAACCTGGCAACAGCCATACGCCAGTCCTCGACGAGCGCACTTCTGGGCTGGATATTCTATCTACCGATGGCAGTGGCCGGTGTGCCGCCCAGCGTGTTTGCCGGGGTGTTGCTGATCGACTTGCTTTACCAGTACTGGGTGCATACCGAGGTAATTGGTCGTTTGGGCTGGCTTGATCGCATCTTCGTCACACCCTCAAACCATCGCGTCCATCATGGGCAAAATGACTACTGCATGGACACAAACTACGGGGGCATTCTGATTCTCTGGGATCGCCTATTCGGTACCTTCGCCGAGGAGCGCAAGGACGAGAAGGTCATCTACGGCGTGCGCACACCGTTGCAGAGCCTTAACCCATTCTGGGGCAACATGCATTACTACATTGAGCTCTGGCAGAAATCCAAAGCCACCCCGGGCTGGCGGGCTAAACTTGGCGTCTGGCTGGCACCACCTGGTGGCTGGCACGATGAGGCGAGCGAGCCTTACGAGCCGTCGCAGTTTAAGTATTACGATCCGTGTACACCCGATGCGGTCAAACGCTATGCGGTAGTGCATCAGGTGCTTGCAATGTTGTTCCTCATGCATTTTCTGACGCTACTCAACACCTTGCCGAAGACCTTACTGGCACTCTACGCCGCTGGCTTTGCCATTTCGGCAATCTCTCTCACGTCACTATTGGAAGGACGTGCCAATGCACGGCGTTTTGAGCAGTGCCGTGTCATAGGACTGGGCATTGCCTTTGCTGCTCTACCTGACTGGTTCGGTTTTAGTATGCCCATCGCACTCAAGCTGATGTTATTGGTTGTAATGCTAGGCAGCGCTGCATGGCTCAGCCGCACTTCCTTCAAACCTGCTGCTTTGTGGACTTCCCAATGAATGCCGATGCCATTTCCGACTTGATCTTGGCTGTGGTTGCCTTTTCCATTGCCTTTGTCCAGCTGCGCCAGCGCCCTGCTCTAGCCATTGGTTGCGGCCTGATCGGCCTGGCGGCAGCGATTGGTACACTGCATTACCAGTATGGTGAGTTGTTCGCCGGCCCACATCGCTTTACCGGCCTGGTTGCCGCCAGCGCAGGTTTCCCGCTGCTGGTCATTGCACTGCGCTGGCCAGATGACTCTGTTGCTCAGCGCATCACGGCCGCAGGGCGCTTCGCGCTCTTGGTTGGGAGCTTCGGGGTGGTGATTAGCGTGTCGGGATTTGACACCTGGCGCATGCTGGTGCCTCTTGGCTCTGTCTTGTTAATCTGTGCCACAGCCTTAGTGACGCGGCGGGTAATGCCACTCGGGGCGGCGCTAGTGTTCATCGTTAGTCTAGCGGCCGGTGCAACCGGTGAAGAGATGCTCGGACCGCTATCTGGCATCCAATGGCTGCACTACTTGCTGTCTTTAGCCCTGCTGCTGCTGCACCGGGATAGGGTGGTGCCGCTGTTAGCTGCGAGCCGTTAATTCGGCTTCCCCTGCATCCCATATCTTGGTAAACTGTCGAATGTGGTTAAGACCCAACATCGATGTTTCCAAGGTTTCCAAATGCAAAACATAGATGACGCAGCCCATCAGACAATCTACCGCCTGCGCGAGGCAGATGACTGGTTCGCAAGCTTGCCGGGGGAAGTGCAAGACAAAATCATCCAGTCTTCCGTATTGCGCCACTATCGCAAAGGGCAGGTGATCACTGCCCAAGGCAGCCGACCGACTGCAGCCTCAGTAGTGCTTGAGGGGCGCGTGCGGGTTTCGCGGCTGCTATTCGAGGGTGAGGAGAAGCTTTATATGATTGGCGAGAGAGGATTTTGGTTCAACTTCCTCGCCCTGATTACAGGCGAAAAGGCCGATGTGGCTGTGATCGCCGATACCAATGTGCAATTACTAATGCTGCCTCTGCAGCAATTCGAGCGAATCCTTGAAGAGGAACCTCTCTATTGCAAGGCAATTACACTTTTTATTGCCAAGCGCTATGCCGCTTTTATGCGGCACTTTGCCGATGGCCAGATGATCGTGCCGCTGCAACGGCTGCGTACAGGTTTAGCAGAACTGTTGTTGCTGCAACCACCGGCAACAGGCTCTGAGGAAGTTATTTTGAATGTTTCTCAGGCGGATTTAGCCTCCATACTTGGTTCTTCCCGCCAGACTATCAACGGGCTGCTAAAACAACTGGAAAAGGCGGGACTGATTAAGATCGGTTTTCGGCATATTCGAGTAATTGATCCAGCTGGGCTTTCTGAGCACGCGGCTAACTGAGCCGGCACTAATCTCGATGTAATTTTCGCAGGGCCGAGTGCATCGCTGTTGATCATGAGTGGACTCACCACCTGACTTCATCAGTACCACCTGACCACAATGCTAGAGGTGAACCGGCCCTATCAATAGCCCCGGCTTTCCTAGAGACCTTTGGGCCTAATAACTGCCCCCGCACGAGGGCCGCTTGGTCACCAATCAAAGACTGCTTTTGGCCGATTTCTGCCTGTTGTGGTGGGCCGGAGTCGGCCAGAAGCAGGCCACGTAAATGATCTTGCTTTAGCCAGCAATCACAGATCGATTGCAATCGACACATCGCTTAGAGCAATGGGCTTGTTCGCCGCCCTTTTGGAGTCATTATTGTTGCTCGCTGCATCGCTCGGGTCACAGCCACTCTCATGGTCAGGCGGGCTTGTCTTTTGCGCTCAGCGGAGGCGCTTTCAGTCAGAAGGCGTCTAGGTGATGCAATTTCGTTTTGTGCATGGGATCGTCCTAGCTATGGACATCGCAAGGACGTTTCGCTTGAAAAACACAAGAATGTATGGACATTGGTAGTTTCGTGGAGAGGGTTACGTAGCCTAAGGCATAACGATGTCCATACCCATATATCTTTCCTTTACATTGATGAGGCGTTCGCCGACATCAGCGGCATGCCCGGCTCGCTCGAGCAACTCGGCCGGCAGATCCGCGCCCAGGTGCTGCAGCTCACCGGCATCCCGACCGGAGTGGGCATCGCCACCACCAAGACGTTGGCCAAGCTGGCCAACCACGCCGCCAAGCAGTGGCAACGGCAGACCGGCGGCGTGGTGGATATCCGCGACCCGGCACGCCGCGACCGCCTGCTGCAACGTATGGACGTGAGCGAGGTGTGGGGCATCGGCCGGAAGATGACAGAGCACCTGGCCGGCATGGGCATCCGCACGGCCTGGCAGCTGGCCCAGGCCGATACCTGGTTGCTGCGCAAGAGCTTCAGCGTGGTGATCGAGAAAACCGCCAGGGAGTTGCGTGGCACGCCATGTCTCGAACTGGAGGATGCCACGCCGGCCCGACAGGAGATCTGCTGCAGCCGCATGTTCGGCAAGCGCCTGCGCGCGATCGAACCTATCCGCGAAGCGGTGGCCACCTACACGGCGCGGGCCTGCGAGAAGCTGCGGGCGCAGCATTCACTGTGCAAGCGGGTGCGAGTGAGCATCCGCACCGGCATGTTCAACCCGGATGAGCCTAAGCTCTTGAAGGGCATCATCTGCGAACTGCCATACCCCACCGACGATACCCGACTGGTAACCAAGGCTGCCTCCAAGGGGCTGGAACTGATTTACCGGGCAGGCTTTGCATTCAGCAAGGCGGAGATCCTATTGCTTGATCTGCGCCAGCGTGGCGAGTTCACTGAGGACCTGTTCGTCGCTACACCACCGGTGGCTGCCGAGCGGGTGATGGGCGTGATGGATGCGATCAATGCTCGATGGGGACGGGGAACGATGCGGCCTGGAGGAGTGCCAGCGATACCGGAGTGGGGGATGCGACGGGAGATGATGAGCCCGAGCTATACGACGCGGATTGATCAGTTATGGAAGGTAAAGTAAGAGCTTGAGGTGGCCTGCTCTGGAAGGGAGGCAGGAACCGGCCACAGCTGCCCGAGTGTGAACTGACTCGCTCTAGTTGATTCAGGCGCTCATTGCCCCAGAGCAATCAGCGAGACTGGACTAACTGGCGGCTGTTGCGGCTCTATGATGAAACCTGCCTGATATCCAACACGACCCAGACCTCATATCCTTTCTCCCGAGCTGCTTTCTCGGCCTCGAGTTGGGCAGCGAGTGTACTGATGGAGCGGGAGCGGTGCTCGAAGCGGAATGGCGATCCACCGTTCTTGCGCACGCTCAATTCAACGAGTGTGAAGGTGCAGTGCTGTTTGGGTATTGGCTGCTTCGATTTCGAAGGAGCGGGGTCTAGACCGAGTGCGCGCCGCATCTCGACTTCTGTGAATTTTGTGTCAGTCAAGCGAGATCCTTAGAACGATTGCGGGTGACGCCATTGTAGCGAGGAGTCGTGCTGTTATGCTCAAGACATCGCTGGGTATCGCCACTGTATTCTTGATCACTTTTAAGCTCTTTGTGGTTGAACCCTGCCTGTAGTGATCATTCGACCTGGCCAGCCGCGACAGGCAGAAATCGGCCAGGAGCGGCCCATCAGCATCAATACTGTGTCCCCGATTGTTCCCGATTGTTCCTGTGCGTTACGAGCGGCATCGGGTCTGGGAGGTAGAAGGCCAGCTCAAGCCGGGCCAGCGCCACATCTATCAGAAGCCTTACGAACCGCCAAATCTAAGGATGATCGACTGAGCCAGTGGGTCGTCCGCCTTGCTGAGCGATCACATTCAAATGTGGCCGCAATTGCACTGGCGAACAAAACAGCGCGCATGGCTTGGGCGATGCTGCGTAATGGAACCACCTACCAACCGGAGCGGGCCGCAGCCTGAACCGAAAACAGGCAATACCTGGCAATACAGCAACCGTCACCCACGATTGCGAAGCAACCTGAACGATGGCAAACCGGTCGAACCGGCGCTGGAAAACCCCTCAAATGTCCATGTGCGAGAAGCACGTAGAAGCGATTGGGAGCCAGCGCGCGAATAGCCCATCATGGCCCGCATCGAAACGATGCAGATATCAAAGGCCGAATATACGTGTGCAGTCGGCACGGGCGCCAAAGCGAAGGGGGCTTGCAATGAGGGGGAGTCCATATACGGACTTTCTTCATCGATGAGGACACCTGGCAGATTGCCCTGGCGGATCACTATGACGCCCGTGGGGAGCTATGGAGAGTTTCGGCGGCCTACCAGATGAACTTCTACAACGATCTGGTGTCCTGGATGACCGCCGAGGCCATACATGACCTGCAGTCTCGCCGTTACCTGATCAGTGGTCTGAGCAACGAAGTCAAGCATGAGGCCAGCTTCGGCCATGAAGCTCTGCACCAGGACTTCAAGCTAGATGCCCTGCGCCGCCTTGGCGGGAAGAACTGAAATATTGGCCATCGGCGAGCCAGGCTGCTGGCTCGCCAACCATTCAGCGTCGGGCGTCGATCTGCTGCACGTTGACCACCTGTGCCATGCCCGCCTAACGGGCCAGCCAAGCGTCTTGACGCTGGAGTACGGCCGCATCATGCGCCAGCAGCACCTCGATAAAGCACTGTGCAGCCAGTGACAGGCGCCTGCCGTGCAAGCGGGCAATCCCGAAGCGACCGCGCAGCCCAAGGTCGAGGCTGTGCAAAGCCTGCAAGTCGCCGCGCCGCAGCTCGTCTTCCACCATAAACCAAGGCAACATCGCCAGCGCCTCACAACCCTGCAAGAGCTGCTTGAGCATGGCCGAGCTGTCGCAGGTGATGGCCAGCTTCCACTGCGCACGCCAGGTGTTCTGCAAGGCATTAGGTAGGCGCTTGAGCAACTCCTCGCGAATGGCTTCGGGCAGGTTGGGCCCCGCCAGTGGATACTGCAGCAGCGCCTCCAGGCTGGGAGCGGCTTGTTCAAGCAGAGGATGACCGGCACGGCACATCGGCAGCGTGTGGTGCTCGCCGAGGGCCTGCACAACATAGCCGGGGTCGCCTTCAATCTCGTGCAAGTCGGCGACCAGCAGGTCGATTTCGCGGCGCTGCAAACGTGCGGGCAACTCTTGCCAGGGTGCCAGCACCACCTCCAAATGCACGCCGGGGTGCGCGCGGTTCAAAATGGCCAGTACCGGGGCAACCAGAGCGGCGCCGGCAAACGGACCAACTCCCACACGCAACTCACCTTGCTCCAAGCCGCGCGCCAATTGCAGGTCACGCTGCAAGTCCTGGGCGTGCAGCAGCAGTTGCCGGGCATGCTGCAACAGCAGCTCGCCCATCGTAGTGGGGGTCACTTCGCGGTGGCTGCGATCAAACAGCTGCTCGCCAACCTGCGCTTCCAGCGCTTGCAGGCTGCGGGTCAGCGCCGGCTGGGAGAGGTGCAGCGCCTCTGCGGCGCGGGCAAAGTTGCCATGTTCGGCCAAGGCCAAGGCATGACGCAGGTGACGGAGCTCTATATTCATGCTTTTCGCGCATCAAGAAAATTAGTTAATTGCATTGGACGCATAGTAGGCCGCACGCCATGCTCTGACCAGACACTCTCTGGAGAACGCCGATGAATCTGCCCTTTCGCTGGATGTTAACCAGCACCTTGTTGCTACTCAGTGCATGCAGCGACAGCCCCGCGCCCAGCCACAGCGCCGCCACGCCACGCACTCAAGCTGCCCAGGCCGAGGTCGCGCAGAACTATGACCTGAGCAATGTCGAGGGCCTGGCCCAGGCACGACGCGGCCTGATTGCCACGCCTCAGGGCCAGGTTCGCGATGCCGAAGGCGAAGTGATCTGGGACTTCGATAGCTTTGCGTTTGTCCAAGGCGAGGCACCCACTACCGTCAACCCCAGCCTGTGGCGGCAAGCGCTGCTGAATAACCAGGTTGGGCTGTTCAAAGTCAGCGACAAAATCTATCAGCTGCGCGGCTTCGACCTAGCCAACATGACGCTGATCGAAGGCGCCAGCGGCTGGATTGTCATCGACCCGCTAACCAGCCAGGAAACCGCTGCCTTCGCCATGGACTTCGTTGCTCAACATCTGGGCGCGCGCCCGGTGAGTGCAATGATCTTCAGCCACAGTCATGTCGATCACTTTGGAGGCGCCCTCGGCGTAATCAGCGCCGAAGACGCCAAAGCTCGTCAGGTGCCGGTGATCGCCCCGGCTGGGTTTATGGAAGAAGCCACCAGCGAAAACCTGATGATGGGCGTAGCCATGGCCCGCCGTGCCACCTTCATGTACGGACAACGCCTGCCGCGCAGCGCCGAGGGCCTGGTGGACAACGGCCTTGGCAAGGCGGTTGCCTTCGGGCACATGGGCATTCTGCCGCCCACCCAACTGATCAGCGCTCGCGAACAGGAGCAGGACGTAGATGGCGTGCGCTTTGTCTTCTACAGCACACCCGGGGCCGAAGCCCCGGCGGAGATGACCTTCAGCCTTCCGGAGCTAAAAGCCTTTGGCGGCGCTGAGCTGCTCTCGCAAACGCTGCACAACCTTTACACCCTGCGCGGCGCCAAAGTGCGTGACGCCTTGCAATGGGCCAACTACATCGACGCCAGCCGCGCGCAAGCCGCCGGGGCTGAAGTGCTGTTCAACCAGCATCACTGGCCGGTGTGGGGGCAGGACAACATCCAGGCGTTTCTCACTGCGCAGCGTGATGTCTACCGCTACCTGCACGACCAAACTGTGCGCCTGATGAATACCGGGCTCACTGCGCCGGAGATCGCCGAGCAGTTGCGTCTGCCGGCAAGCCTCGACCAACACCTGCACGTGCACGGCTACTACGGCACTCTCAAGCACAACGTGCGTGCGATCTATCAGTTTTACCTGGGCTGGTTTGACGCCAACCCGGCCAACCTCGACCCGTTGCCGCCGGTGGCTGCCGCCGCCAAGTACGTGGCCCTGGCCGGGGGCAGCGAGCCGCTGCTGGCTGCCGCCGAACACGCCTATGCTGAGGGCGATTACCGCTGGGCCGCGGAGCTGGGCAAGCATCTGCTGTATGTCAACCCCGATAATCAGGCCGCCCGCGACTTGCAAGCACGTAGCTTCGAGCAACTGGGCTATCAGGCCGAATCGGCGCCCTGGCGTAACTTCTACCTGAGTGGTGCCTATGAGCTGCGTCACGGCTTGCCGGAAGAGGGTTTTACGCCGGTTATGATGCTCGACATGCTCAAGCACACCGCGCCGGAGCGCTTCTTGGATGTGATGGCCACCAAGCTGGATGGCACGGCGGCAGCCGACAGCGCACTGCGTATCAACCTCAACTTCACCGACAGCGGCGCGCGCTTTCACCTGTGGATCGAGAACGCCGTGCTACATCACCGCCGCTTGGATGAAGACGAAGTCGCCGAGGCCGACGCCAGCCTGAACCTGAGTAAGGACCTCTTTTTGCAGATGATTAGTGGGCAAGCCGGTATCGGCGCCCTGCTCAGTTCCGATCAGGTGTCGATCGACGGCAATGCACTGGCCTTGGGGCGCTTCTTCAGCTTGCTGGATAAGCCGGACGGACGCTTCCCTATTGTCACGCGGTAGTATTTGGACTACGCCAAGCAATTGCGCCGAGACAGAGTGGCGGGCTCGTGCGTACCCGTAAAAAAACAATCGGGGACACCACGGTATTGATGCTGATGGACCGCTCCTGGCCGAGAGCCGCCCGTCCAGATAGGCGGTTTTCGGCCAAGAGCTGCCTGTCGCCATCAGCAGCTTTCAGCCGTGAGTTGACGCTTGCTGTTCACTTTCTCCGTTGTGTCGGTCATGCAGGATGCGAAGGTTGAGCAGTAGAAACTCCACAGATGGCAACTTGCAATTTTGAAACTATCTTCCGTGACCGCCTGCTGTGCCTAAAACGGTCCCCGATCAACCGATCACGTGCCGGCTCCATCCGTGGATGACCACAGCCAGGTAGATGAAGGCGACCGAGGGCGGGATGGAGGTCATGTCGGCGACTCAATGCTAGTTCGGTGCGTTGCCCCGAGCGTTGCTAGTTGGAACCGATAAGGCACGAGCAGGCAAGGCGACCGAGCGAGCGCTGAGGTACAAGGCAAACCCGAGGTTTCAACATGAGTAGCGTTTCGATAGCATGGGCGGAGCCTGCAGTAGCGAAGTGCAGTGGATACAGGGAGGACATCGCGCCATGCACATATCGAAACTGTCGGTAGTCAACTACCGCAACTTTTCCAATACGACACTCGTGCTCAGCAAAGGCGTTAACACGATCATTGGCGAGAATGGATCCGGTAAGACCAATCTCTTTCGCGCTATACGCCTGCTGCTGGATGACAACATGGTCCGCGCGGCGTTCAAGCTGGATGAGTCGGACTTTCACCGGGGACTCGAGCAGTGGCGGGGCCACTGGATCATCATCAGCCTGGAATTCGATGAAATAGGGCCTGACGAGGCAATCCAGGCGCTATTCCTGCATGGCGCTGGGGTTATAGGGGATGCTGCCGTTGGCCGGGCAACCTACAACCTTATCTTTCGGCCGAAGAAAGAAGTGCGCCTAAAGCTGGCAAGTCTGGATGATGGCGATTTGGCCGGATTGGCCACTATCCGACAGGCCATAACTATTGCTGACTATGAGACACTCTTCACTGGCAGGAGCGAGGCTAACTTCGGTAACGAGGTAGTCTACAAGAGTCTTGTGGGCGACTTTGATAACTGCGTATTCAGCGGGGAGGTTGACGATCCTCGAATTGGATCGCGTTTGCCTGTGTTCTTGTCGGTGAGTAAGGAGGTCTCCTTCACCTTCATTCAGGCTCTCCGCGACGTCGTCGCCGAGTTCCACAACAATCGGACGAACCCACTACTCACACTGCTCAAGAGCAAGAGCGGTGAGATAGCACCCGCTACAATGGCGCCGATAGTGGCGCAAGTGCTGGCGTTGAACAATTCGATTGAGGCACTTGAGGACGTGCAAACGGTCCGGACGGACATTCGCGACACGATCAAAGATGCGGCAGGGGAGACCTACTCTCCGAGTTCGCTGTCGATCAAATCCGATCTTTCGGACGAAGCGGACAAGCTCTTTCAGTCGCTCAAGCTCTTTGTCGGTGAGTCGGCCGAGGGCTACGAAGGCGGGATTCACGAACTGAGCCTGGGGGGCGCAAACCTCATATTTCTGACGCTGAAGCTGCTTGAGTTCAAGTATCAGAAGGCGCACCAATCCATAGCGAACTTTCTCGTCATCGAGGAGCCAGAAGCACATATCCACACCCACATCCAAAAGACGCTCTTTGACCGCATTGCCTATGACGACACTCAGATCATCTATTCAACGCATTCAACGCATATCTCTGAGGTCAGCAGCGTCCAGAACGTGAACATTCTTGGTCGTCGCGGCGTTGCATGCGAGGCCTATCAGCCGGCAACAGGCCTGTCGCCTAGCGAGATCGGGAATATTCAGCGCTATCTCGACGCCGTTCGTAGCAACCTACTGTTTGCCAAAAGCGTTGTCCTAGTTGAGGGTGACGCAGAGGAAATCCTAATCCCGATTCTGTTCAAGAAAGTTGTCGGCCTAAGCTTGGATGAGCTCGGAGTCAGTTTGATCAACATTCGCAGTACGGGTTTCCAGAACGTAGCGGTCCTCTTCCACGACACGAGAATCAGGAAGCGCTGCAGCATCATCACCGACCTGGACGCAGCGATTGTGGACACGACCCCCATTCCCGGCGAGCCAGAAGCTGAAGCAAAGTTCAAAGCGAAATGCCTAGCATCACAAGTGGTTGGTGCTGCACGCAAGGTTGCGCTCGATGCGTTCGCGAATGGCAACGATTGGCTCTCGGTGCACTACGCAGACCACACGCTGGAGGTCGACTTCATTTCAGCCGGCAATGGGCGTCAAATGGCTTCGATTGTACCGCTTGTCTATACGCAAGCGGCCACTACGGCGACCGCCATTGCGGAGCTTATGTCGGGGGACAAGGCACAGTACGGCAGGCGAGTGCTTACGATGGCGGCGAATCAGGGCAAAGGCTGGTTCGCGATTCTTCTTGGCGAGCACATCAATCACAAGACGGTCCTTCCCGGGTACATAAGTAAGGCCATCTTCTTTGCGCGGGAGAGCTTGACCGTGGAGCTCTTCTTCAATATCTACAGCTACAGAGTCAAGTGCGCGCTTTCGGGAGGGGACATCCCGCAGGCTGTGGCAGATGTTGCGACAGCACGGCTCAACGCTTATAGGCAGGGCACGCTTGACCTAGTGGCGCTCAAGGCAGCTATGGGACCTGCGCTCCGCAACGACCAGATTCACGCCATCCTGGCCGACGTGGAGTGATGTTCACCTGGACGAGCCGGGAGCTGAACGCTGAGCAGAGCGAGGCGGTCCTGCTGCCCGGAAGTGTGTTTCTGGTGGCATGTCCTGGCAGCGGAAAGACGAGGGCCCTGACCTACAAGATTGCATACGAGCTCTCACGCCTGGAGTCGGACAGGCAATTCATCGTTGCCATCACCTACACGCACCGGGCGGCGGACGAAATCCAGGAGCGCATTGAAGATCTCGGGGTGGATACGTCGCGGCTCTGGATCGGCACGATTCACTCTTTCTGCCTGGAATGGATCATCAAACCATATGGCATCTATGCGCCTGAGCTTGCGCACGGGTACCGGGTAATCGATCAGCATGAACGAGAGAAGTTGCTGGAGCGGTTATGCGCGCCATACGCATCTCAACGAGTCTCTCACTACGATTGCGATTATTTCTTCACCACCGACGGCTACTACCTGGGCTGCCCGAACGCGGGAAAGCACGCAATCATTCATCGGGTTTTGGTTGAGTATTTCAGGATTCTGGCCGAGAACAGGCAAATAGACTTTGAGCTGATCCTGTGGCATGCCAGCCAGCTGATCGACCTGAATCCGGCGATCAGTGTGCTGTTGTCGAAGCTCTTCGCACTCATTCTTGTCGACGAGTATCAGGATACGAAGCAGATTCAGTACAGTATTTTGGGGTCAATTCTTCGTGCGGGGGCAGGCGCCACGCGGCTTTTCATGGTGGGCGACCCGAATCAGGCAATCTATGGTTCGTTGGGTGGCTACCCGATTGAAATTGGCGAGCTGAGGAGGCTGACCGAAGTTCGGATTGCTGAGCAGCAGTTGTCGCAGAACTATCGGTCGTCCAGCCGCATCATCGACTATTTCGGCAATTTCAATGTGTACAACACGGCGATAGCGGCTGCAGGCGACGGGCGCGTCTACCCGAGCCTTGTTTCGTACGACAGTGGGGTTACCCGAGATGATCTGGTACACGAAATTGTCAGACTCATTCGGCACAACGTTGAGACGTTAGGAATACCGCCGAGCGAGGTTTGCGTACTTGCTCCGCAGTGGCTCCATTTGGCCTCTATGACCCGACAGCTTGTCGTCAATATGCCTGACTACCAGTTCGATGGTCCAGGTATGGTGCCGTTTGCCAGAGACATCGAAAACTTCTGGTACAAGCTGTCGAGACTTGCTGCGGATTCCACGCCATCCGGCCACCCAGTCCGCTCTCATCTGGCCAGGCATTCCACGGCCATCTGGCCACCTGTTCCACGGCCATCCGGCCGGGCAGTCGGAGCGCAGCGACGCAGGGGTTGCATT
>NZ_WKFA01000046.1:0-46318 GCF_021605325.1 Pseudomonas sp. PA-7-1E | reverse complement strand
GTTAGAGATATTACCCGTTATATAGATATTCGATCAGGTTCTATCATGGCCCCAACCTCAAATGAGGAAGAGGATTAACCCATGACCTGCTCGACCACTCACCGCTACAAACCCTTCAGTCACCTGGCCCGTCCCCGGGAAGTGATTCGCCAGTTCACCCCGAACTGGTTTGCCGCGACCATGGGCACCGGTGTGCTGGCCCTGGCCTTGGCCCAGCTGCCAGTCAACCTGCCCGGCTTGCATGCCGTCGCCGAGGGCCTGTGGCTGTTCACCATCGGCTTGTTTGTGCTGTTCAGCGTGCTCTACGCCGCCCGCTGGGTGATGTTTTTCCACGAGGCGCGACGCATCTTCGGGCACTCAACGGTCTCGATGTTCTTCGGCACCATCCCCATGGGGCTGGCGACCATTCTCAACGGCTTGCTGCTGTTCGGCCTGCCGCGCTGGGGCGGTGATGTGATCCCGTTGGCCGAGGCATTGTGGTGGCTGGACGTGGCCATGTCCCTGGCCTGCGGCGTGCTGATCCCGTTCATGATGTTCACGCGCCAGGAGCACAGCATCGACCAGATGACCGCCGTCTGGCTGTTGCCCGTGGTGGCGGCCGAAGTGGCGGCGGCCAGCGGCGGCTTGCTCGCGCCGCACTTGGCCGATGCCCATTCGCAACTGGTGATGTTGGTGACCAGCTACGTGCTGTGGGCGTTTTCCCTGCCGGTAGCGTTCAGCATCCTGACCATCCTGATGCTGCGCATGGCCTTGCATAAGTTGCCTCACGCCAATATGGCCGCGTCGAGCTGGTTGGCCCTGGGCCCGATTGGTACCGGTGCCCTGGGCATGTTGCTGCTCGGTACGGATGCCCCCGCGATCTTTGCCGCCAATGGCCTGGCCAGTGTCGGTGAAATGGCCCACGGCCTGGGCCTGATTGCGGGCATCACCCTGTGGGGCTTCGGCTTGTGGTGGATGTTGATTGCGGTGTTGATCACCCTGCGTTACCTGCGCGCCGGTATCCCGTTCAACCTGGGCTGGTGGGGCTTCACCTTCCCATTGGGGGTTTACGCCTTGGCCACGCTTAAATTGGCGAGCCTGTTACAGCTGGCGTTTTTCAGTGTGTTTGGCAGTGTGCTGGTGGTTGCGCTGGCGCTGATGTGGCTGATCGTGGCCAAGCGCACCGTGCAGGGTGCTTATAAAGGCGAGCTTTTTGTTTCGCCTTGTATTGCCGGGCTAGCGAATAAGTAAGCAGGATTAGGTAAAGTCGTGGCCTGATAAATAAAGGCCACGCAGGAACACGGACGACGATCAGCCATCCTTCCCAATTCACCTTGCTGCGCACGCGGCGCTTCTTGCCGTTTTTCATCACCCAGTTGCTGGGCGCGTTCAACGACAACATCTTCAAGCAGTCGCTGATCCTGGCCATCCTTTACAAGCTCACCATCGAGGGTGACCGCTCCATCTGGGTCAACCTGTGTGCTTTGTTGTTTATCCTGCCGTTCTTCCTGTTCTCGGCGTTGGCCGGGCAGTTTGGCGAGAAATTCAACAAGGACGCGTTGATCCGTGCGATCAAGATCGGCGAGATCGTGATCATGGCGGTGGGTGCGACGGGTTTTCTGACCAATCATCTTGAACTGATGCTGCTGGCGCTGTTTGCCATGGGCACTCACTCGGCGCTGTTCGGCCCGGTGAAGTACTCGATCATGCCCCAGGCATTGCACGACGATGAGTTGGTCGGCGGTAACGGCCTGGTGGAGATGGGCACGTTCCTGGCAATTTTGGCCGGCACCATCGGTGCCGGGATCATGATGTCTTCCACCCATTACGCGCCGGTGGTGGCGGTGGCGATTGTGGCCGTGGCGGTGCTGGGCTACCTGGCCAGCCGCAGCATCCCGCGCGCAGCGGCTTCGACACCGCAGCTGCGCCTGGACTGGAATATCTTCACTCAGTCCTGGGCGACTTTACGCATGGGCCTGGGGCAGACGCCGGCGGTATCGCGCTCGATTGTCGGCAACTCATGGTTCTGGTTTGTCGGCGCGATTTACCTCACGCAAATACCTGCCTATGCCAAGGAATGGTTGTACGGCGACGAAACCGTGGTGACCTTGATCCTCACGGTGTTCTCGGTGGGCATCGCCTTGGGCTCGATGCTGTGCGAAAAACTCTCCGGGCGTAAGGTGGAAATCGGCCTGGTGCCGTTTGGTTCGTTTGGCCTGACCGTGTTCGGCCTGCTGCTGTGGTGGCACTCCGGCGGCTTCCCGCAGAACGTGCAAGCCAACGATTGGCTCGCGGTGCTCAGCTACGGCCAGGCGTGGTGGGTGCTGTTCGATATCCTCGGCCTGGGGGTGTTCGGCGGCTTTTACATCGTGCCGCTGTATGCGCTGATCCAGTCGCGTACCGCCGAGAACGAACGGGCACGGGTGATCGCGGCGAACAACATTCTCAATGCACTGTTCATGGTGGTCTCGGCCATCGTGTCCATTCTGCTGTTGAGCGTGGCCAAGCTGTCGATCCCCGAGTTGTTCCTGGTGGTGTCGCTGCTCAACATCGCGGTTAACACTTACATCTTTAAAATCGTCCCCGAGTTCACCATGCGCTTCATGATCTGGCTGCTCAGCCATTCCATGTACCGCGTGGAGCATCGCAACCTGCAAGCCATCCCGGATGAAGGCGCGGCGTTGCTGGTGTGCAACCATGTGTCGTTTGTCGATGCGCTGTTGATTGGTGGCGCAGTACGTCGGCCGATTCGCTTTGTCATGTACTACAAGATCTACCGCTTGCCGGTGCTCAATTTTATCTTCCGCACCGCAGGGGCTATTCCGATTGCCGGGCGCCATGAAGACATTCAGATCTACGAACAGGCGTTCGCGCGCATTGCCCAGTACCTCAAGGATGGCGAGTTGGTGTGCATCTTCCCGGAAGGCAAGCTGACAGCCGATGGCGAGATGAATGAGTTTCGCGGTGGGGTGACGCGCATCCTGGAGGAGACGCCGGTGCCGGTGATCCCGATGGCATTGCAGGGGTTGTGGGGGAGTTTCTTCAGCCGTGATCCGAACAAGGGTTTGTTTCATCGGATCTGGTCGCGGGTGGTGTTGGTGGCGGGCGAGCCGGTGGCTGTGGAAGCGGCAACGCCTGAGCAGTTGCACGCTGTGGTGGGCGGTTTGCGGGGGAGTGCCAGGTAGTTTGTCGTTGTTTGTCAGGGCATCATCGCAGGCAAGCCAGCTCCCACATTTGACTGTATTCACAATTCAAAAGGTGGGAGCTGGCTTGCCTGCGATAGCGGTAGTGGCTTAAGTGGAAATCTTTAGCCCAATCAGCCCACAAATAATCAACGCCACACTCGCCAACCGAAACAACGCCATGGATTCTCCAAACAGGATAATCCCGGCAATCACGGTGCCCACGGCCCCCACGCCGGTCCAGATGGCATAGGCGGTGCCCAGCGGCAATTCCTTCATGGCCAGCCCCAACAACCCAAGGCTGACGGCCATCGCGGCAATCGTCAGGACGGTGGGCAGCGGCTTGCTGAACCCGTCGGTGTACTTCAGGCCGACGGCCCAGCCCACTTCAAACAACCCGGCAAAAAACAGAATGATCCAGGACATGATGACCTCGCTTCTATCAAAGTGGGGTCGTCCCCGGGTGAGCGCTTGATAGCGTCGCGAGGTCGTCCCCGCGAAGTTCGGTAGAGTGCCGAAATTGGACCGGGCGATCAAGTTACGGCGTGGTTTCCAGGGCGCGGCGGTCTTCCTTTTCGCTCATGCGGCGGAAATAGGTCGACAGCAATGCGCCGGAAATATTGTGCCAGACGCTGAACAACGCACTGGGCACCGCCGCCAGTGGCGAAAAGTGCGCACTGGCCAGCGCGGCACCCAGCCCGGAGTTCTGCATGCCCACTTCCAGGGCCAGCGACTTGCGTTGCGCCAAGGGCAACTTGAACAGGCGCCCGGTGAAGTAGCCCAGCAGGTAACCGAAGCTGTTGTGCAGCATCACCACGGCCATGATCAGCAGGCCCGACTCGGCAATCTTGCCTTGGCTTGCGGCAACCACGGCCGCGACGATGATCACAATGCTGACCACCGACACCAGTGGCAGCACATCCACCGCATGCCTTACCCGATCACCGAGCAAACGCTGCGCGACCACGCCCAGTACGATGGGTAGCAGCACCACTTGCAGGATCGACCAGAACAGTTCCATGAACGACACTGGCAGCCAGGCCGAGGCCAGCAGCCAGATCAACGCCGGTGTGAGCAGCGGGGCGAGGAGGGTGGTGACCGCGGCAATCGCCACCGATAACGCCAGGTCACCCCGGGCCAGCCAGGTCATGACGTTGGACGACGTGCCACTTGGGCAACAGCCGACCAGGATCACGCCAACGGCAATTTCCGCAGGCAAATGGAACGCCTGGCACAGCAACCATGCCACGCCCGGCATGATCACGAAATGCGCGACCACGCCCAAGGCCACGCGCCACGGGTGGCGAGCGACTTCGGCGAAGTCTTCGAGTTTCAAGGTCAGCCCCATGCCGAACATCACCAGGCCCAGCAGCGGGACGATGGCGCTTTTCAGGCCGATGAACCAGCTGGGTTCGAGGAAGGCGAGCACGGCAAATATCAGCACCCAGTAAGCGAAGGTATTGCCGACGAAGCGGCTCAAGGCGGCGAGTGCGCGCATGGGGATGTCCTTTTTTATTCGATTTCCGAGTTGTCGATGCAATCAAATGTGGGAGCTGGCTTGCCTGCGATAGCGGTGTATCAGTCGGCACTCCTCTGGCTGACACTCCGCTATCGCAGGCAAGCCAGCTCCCACACTGACTGTGCCCGCATTGGATCGGTGTTGCTTAGATGCCCTGTGGTGTCTCTTCGCCGCCCAGTGCCTCGACCAACGCCGGCAGGAAATCGCCGAAGGTCAGCATCATCAAGGTAAAGCTGGCATCCAGTTGGCCCAGAGCTTCATCGCCGCCGTCCTGTTCCGCCTGGTCTTGCAGCAGGTCTTCGAACTTCAGGCGCTTGACTGTCATTTTGTCGTCGAGCATGAAGGACAGCTTGTCCTGCCACGCCAGGGACAGTTGGGTTACGACCTTGCCGGTGGTCAGGTGCAGCTGGATCTCTTCGCCGGTCAGGTCCTGGCGTTTGCAGCGCACGATGCCGCCGTCTTCGTGGGTGTCGCGCAGTTCGCATTCGTCGAGGACGAAGAAGTCATCAGCCGGTTTCTGGGTGGTGACCCAGTCAGTCATGATTGCAGTTGGTGCGGTTTTTACCGTCAGAGGGCGGACGGGCAGGGTGCCGATCACTTCACGCAGGGTCGACAGCAGGTCTTCGGCACGCTTGGGGCTGGCCGAGTTGACCAGGATCAGGCCCTGTTTCGGCGCGATTGCAGCGAAGGTCGACGAGCGACGGATAAAGGCACGCGGCAGGAAGGCCTGGATGATTTCATCCTTGATCTGGTCGCGCTCCTTCTTATAGACCTTGCGCATTTGCTCGGCTTCGATCTCTTCGACTTTCTCTTTAAGTGCATCACGCACCACGCTACCCGGCAGGATGCGTTCTTCCTTGCGAGCGGCGATCAGCAGGAAATCGCCGCTGACGTGAACCAGGGGAGCGTCTTCACCTTTACCAAAAGGCGCGACGAAACCGTAAGTGGTCAACTCCTGGCTTGCACAAGGGCGCGCCAGCTTGGTGGCCATGGCCGCTTCCAACGCCTCGGCATCAACAGGCAGATCTTGGGTCAGGCGATAGATAAGCAGGTTCTTGAACCACATGGGGTGAGTCTCTCCTCTATACAAAGGGGGGCATTATTCTCTTGATCACGCCGCAGGCCAACCCTGCCTAAGCCATTGGAAGGGCTGAAAAAAAAGATTTAAGAAAGTGCTTGCCAGACTTAGGGTCGCTCCGTAGAATGCGCGCCACACCGAAACGAAGGGTGATTAGCTCAGCTGGGAGAGCATCTGCCTTACAAGCAGAGGGTCGGCGGTTCGATCCCGTCATCACCCACCATTCGCTTCAAGTGTTACGCGCAGCGGTAGTTCAGTCGGTTAGAATACCGGCCTGTCACGCCGGGGGTCGCGGGTTCGAGTCCCGTCCGCTGCGCCATATTCGGTCACCTGGAATACTGAACGCCAGGTAGCCAAAAGAAACCCGCTCATTGAGCGGGTTTTTTTTCGCCTGCGATTTAACGCGCCTTACGGTGCGTTGCGGCTGTGGCGGTAATCGCTGACGGCCTCGTACACCGCTTTGCGCAGCCGGTTGATGCCACCGATGGGGCGGTGCGCTTCCAGCCCGAACCAGGGGTTGAACGACTGGTTATCGCACGCCAGGTTCTGCGCCGGCGTGTCGAAGTCCTGGGCGGGAATCCTGACCTTGGCCACGGTTTCATACGGCGCGTCGCTTTCCTTCCATTCGATGCTGGTGTCTTCGATCGGCATGAACGCCTGCGGGTTTTGCCGCTGGATCTGCAGCACAAAACACGCATCTACACGGTCGGTGGACAGTTGCTGGTTGAGCGCGCTGCGCAGGAAGTTCGGCAGGGCCTGGTTCTGTTTGGGCAGCACATAACCCGGGCAGCTTTGTGGGTCGGGCGCGACGCGGAACTTGGCGTTGGCCGCGCCAAACTTGTAGGGCGACACTGAAAAGTAAGTCGTCTGCGTCGGGCTGGCCGGTGCGGGCGCCAGGGTTGCCAGGGCGATAAACAGGTGACGCACTTGCCAACTGCGCGGGTCGAGCTTGGGAAAGAAAGCCAGGACCTTCTTGCCATCCGCTTGCGCGCCGATGTTTTGCGCGTATTCCGCGACATCGCTGACAAAAAAGTTCGGGTGGCTGAACATTACGAAATCCTGTTCGGTGCGCGCTTGCTGATCTGCCATCAGTTGCTTGCCCGGCACATCCAACAGCTTGATGGCCATGCCGCGTGCATCGCGGATGCTGTCGAATTGTGGATAAGCGTTGCCGTTGGACAGGCGCATCGTCGCCTGCCAGGTCTTGCCCGGCTCGGCGAACACGCCCTGGCGCAAGGCCGGGTCGAGATCTGCCAGAACGCTGACCTCGGCTTTCACGCACCCATGGGCCTTGGCATGGGCATCACGCAGGTAGCGAGTGCCTTCGCGATGCTGATCAACGATGCGCACGGCGGTCTGGATGATGCCTTGGGTCATCGCCGCTTCACCCGGCGGGATCTGTTCCTTCACCGACACCGGGCCCCTGTGCTGCCAGGCGAACCAGGCCGTGGCCAACACCCACCCCAGCAGGCCCAGGCCCAGCAGCCACAGCAGGGTTTTGCCAACAAAGGCGCCAAGGCGTAGCCAGAGACGAGCAAGCATGGAGCGGTCCTTGTTTTGCGAGCGGATAATCATGGCAGTTGTTGCTCCAGCGGGCCGCCCAGCACTTTGAGGTATTCGAGCAGCGCCCAGCGTTCCTGCGGCAGCAAGCCGCGGCCGATCACGCCATTGCCACGCTTGCCGGCACGGAATTCGTGGCCGCTGTTGTGGTTGCCGGTGATTCTGGTATCGAACAGGAAGGCATTCTTGAAGGCGATGGTCTCAAACCCCAGGTGACGCGGGTCGTAGTTGAAGGTGCCCTTATAGAAGGTAGTGCTGCGTTCGTCCTGGGGCGAGAGCAGTTGGTAGATCGTCGGCACCGAACCGTTGTGCAGGAACGGTGGGGTGGCCCATACGCCGGCCAGTGGCCGCGCCTTGTAGGCACGCAATTCGCGCACGCCGATGGGCAGGCCGAACCCGTCCAGGCCTGGGCGCTCGGCCGCGGTAACGCCGGCCGCACGGTAGGCATGCTCTTCGACGAAGGCGGTGACATAGGCTAAACCCTGGGCCACCGACATTTTTTTCAGGTCCAGCGGCGCGGTGGGGGTGGGGTGCAGTTCGACATTGAGCCGGGCCAGTTCGGCCGGGTCCCATTGCAACGCGCTGAGGTCATAGCGTTGGTCGGCAATGTTGTTGGCCGTGCCGGGGTCGGTGCCGATGTAGTTCACCGGCAGCATTTTCAACTGCTGCACCGAACGGCCGTTTTCCTGGGTGACGGTGGGTAGGTGGCAGCCGGCGCAGTTCTCGGCAAAGAGTGCGCGACCCTGGGCGGCGAGGGGCTTGTCGATGGCACCGAACAAGTCTTGCGGCCAGGTCGGCGGTTTGAGCCGTTGCAGGGTTTCTTCGATCAGGTGCAGGTCGCGCACCCGTACGCTGGACGGGTAGCGGGCATCGCCTTTGAGCGGTTGCCCGGCAGTGTCGAAGAACGTCAGGGTCGCGCCTACACCAAGGGCTTCGCCGATGTTGCGCGCCATGGGCTGTTGGGCCGAGCCATTCCACTGCACCCAGTCGAAGGTCCAGATATCCCACAACTGCGGGTAGTCCACCGGCGCATTGGCGACGCGATAATTGTCTGGGGAAATAGCGTCGCCAAAACTGGCGTTGGCGATGCGCCCAAAGGCGTCAGTGCGGCCCGGGCCTTCTTCGGAGGGGTAAAGGCCGCGGTGGGTGTCATTCCAGGCAACCTTGAGGAACTGGTTCAGCGATTGCTTGAAGTCCTTGCGCAGTTGATCGCGCTGGGCGTCGTACTGATCCCCCAGGACCTTGTGGGCAAAGCGCTCGAACTTCCATGGGTTGTAATAGGTAGCGGCCAGGCTGGCGACCAGGGCCTGGCCGAAACTGCCGCCACGCAACGTGGGAACGCTGGAGGGCAGTACGTGTTGCGCCGAGCCGCCGTCGATACGCAGGGCCTGACCCTTGAAGTGCAATTCGCCGGTGTGGCAGGCCGCACAGGTGATATCCAGGTACTGAGCCTTGCTGTCGGCGTTCTGGTGCCGGGCGAACCCTACCGGCAGGTTGCCAGGGTTTTGCGCGGTGGGCACCTGTTTGGGATCGACCAGGAAGCCAAAGCGCGCCAGGTACTGCGGCGCGGCAAAGCGTTGCTCGGAGAACGGCAGCTCCAGGGCGGTGAACCAGTCGTAGTGCAGGCCTTTTACTTGAGTGCCCTGGGGCGTGAAGTAGTAGGTCTGGCGGTCGGCGGCACTCCATTGCTCCTGATAGTGCACCTGTTTCACGGGCACGTAATCCGGCAGCTTGGGGTTGAGGGTGTAATAGAGCATCACGGCCAGGATCAGGCTTAGTGCGATCAGTATCAGGAGTAAAACTCGGGAAAAAATGCGCAAGATAACTATCCTTGTCGAATTGTCGCGTTGTTATGCCACTGCGCCACAGGTGCGGCAAGTGACGATTAGCCTGCTATCAGCCGGTTCCGCGATCCGTCGCGGGCCCCCATGATAAATGGAAATGCTTTTAAACACGTGAACTTATCAGAAGTTTCCTGCTCACATGCCGGTAGCCATTGGTCGGGGCCGCCTGATAAGCTCGCGACTTTATTCGAATGCCCTTTTGGCGCATGAACAAGGAAATAGCATGAAACAGCATCGGTTGGCGGCGGCGGTGGCCCTGGTTAGCCTGGTACTTGCGGGTTGTGATTCGCAAACCAGCGTAGAGCTGAAAACCCCGGCGCAAAAAGCTTCCTACGGCATCGGCCTGAACATGGGCAAGAGCCTTGCCCAAGAAGGCATGGATGACCTGGACTCCAAAGCGGTAGCCCAAGGCATTGAAGATGCTGTCGGCAAGAAAGAGCAGAAGCTCAAAGATGACGAACTGGTTGAAGCGTTTGCCGCACTGCAAAAGCGTGCTGAAGAACGCATGACTAAAATGAGCGAAGAGTCGGCAGCCGCTGGCAAGAAATTCCTCGAAGACAACGCGAAGAAAGACGGTGTCGTCACCACCGCTTCCGGCCTGCAGTACAAGATCGTGAAGAAGGCCGACGGCGCCCAGCCTAAGCCAACCGACGTGGTGACTGTTCACTACACCGGCAAGCTCACCAACGGCACTACCTTTGACAGCTCCGTAGATCGCGGTAGCCCGATCGACCTGCCGGTCAGCGGCGTGATCCCGGGTTGGGTCGAAGGCTTGCAACTGATGCATGTTGGTGAGAAGGTCGAGTTGTACATCCCGTCCGACCTGGCCTACGGCGCCCAGAGCCCGAGCCCGGCGATTCCAGCCAACTCCGTGCTGGTATTCGACCTGGAGCTGCTGGCCATCAAGGACCCAGCCAAGGCAGAAGCAGCGGACGCACCTGCTGCACCAGCCGCCAAGAAGTAATCGGCGCCTGAACACACAACGCCCCGTCTCGACGGGGCGTTGTTGTTTTCGGGGCTGTATCAAAGGATGCAAAAATCTTCTGTGGGAGCTGGCTTGTCGGGTCGCCGCATCGCTGTGATGACCGCCAGACGCTCAGCACTCCAAATGTGGGAGCTGGCTTGCCTGCGATGACGGCCTGCCAGCCTACACCTACTAACTGACACACCACGATCAACCTGTGGGAGCGGGCTTGCTCGCGAAGGCGGCCTGGCAATCAACACAGTTGGATTGTGTACATATCCATTGCTGCGGTAACGGCCACATAGGGTTCCGCCCTGACGGCGGCTCACTTTGCAAGAGCGGCAAAGTAAGCAAAACGCTCTTGCCCCACCACTCGGCACCTCGCTCAGGCTCGGTGTGCCCGTAATCCGCCAGTGATTTGGGGGGCCGCCGCCACGCGCCATCCATGGCGCGGGGCGGCTAAACCGGCATCCCTGCCGGTTTACCCCCCAAATCCCTGTCGAATTCCGGCCAGCGTGGTTTAACGGGGCGCCTAAGATCAAAAGCAGATCAAGATCAAGAGCGGCTCGCTTCGCATCGTGGTTAGCGTTGGCTGCTACGGCCTGTAAAGTTGTGTTGATGCCTAAGGCAATCGCAGGCAAGCCAGCTCCCACATTTGGAGCCGGGGGTGTCTGGGAGATAGGCATCGGCTGGCAGGCTGCCACGTCGTACCGGGTCGTGTAGATGTCTATGGCTATCGCACGCCAGCCAGCCCCTACGTTGAAGCCTCTGCAAATCCAAACGAACGTCCGCAACCGGACACAGTCTGATATAAGACTCGAGCACGGGTAGCCGCACATACATGCCAAGTCAATGAATTCTTGGGTTTTTTTTATGTGCGCAAAAAACGCCCGATCTGACTGTAGGCCTTGTAGTCCGTGGCTTTCAGCCGATAAAACAGGCTCTGTTCACAAGGTTATCCACAATTTGTGTGGATAACCTTTTATGTCGCCTGGAACTGGAGTGCCCAATGAAACCACCGTTCAATTTCACCCGTTTCCTGCCCATGGCCGCACGCTTGCTCGGTCGGGGGCGTTTGCCAACCTTGCTGTTTGCCGTCGCTGCCAAAGGTTCAAGCCAAGGCAATCGGCTCGGCCAGCTCAAGGATGATCTCAAGTTACTGCAGGCCCTGTGCCTGGCTTACTGGCGCGGCGAATACCGTGCGATCAGCCCTAAGGCGCTGATCTCGGTGGTGGCGGGGCTGATGTATTTTCTCAGCCCGATTGATGCGATTCCGGATTTCCTCCCGATGTTCGGCATGCTGGATGACATCGCCGTGCTGGCATGGGTCATGAAGACCCTGAGCGGCGAACTGAGCGCCTTTCGCGCCTGGCGCGATGCGCAACGCCCGGAAAAACTCGCGGTGGTTGAGCGCCTGCCAGCGACGCCTGAGCTGCTGGCTCGGGAAAACCCGCAAAAAAACTAATGTTGCCCGGTATCCCCTGCGACCTTCGTGGCTGTTAGGATTACACTTCTAAGGAAAGAACTTACTTAGTAAGTGTTTTTATCCTACGGGGCAGTCATGGATATTCAGATCATTTCACGCGATGGCGCACCCGAATACGCGGTGTTGCCATGGGACCAGTACCAGGCGCTGCTAAAAGCTGCCGGTCAGCAGCAACCTACACCCGCTTCTTCCCCTGCCGCCTCTACCGCCATTGATCAGGACCTGCGCCCGCTCGCAGCCCTGCGCGGCCTGCGTGAAGCCAAGGGGCTGGCTATCGAGACCCTGGCACGCACAGTGGGGATCAGCCCCTCATACCTTGGATTGATTGAAAGTGGTGAACGCCAGCCGGATGCCGCCATTCGCCGCAGCCTGGCTTGGGAATTGGGCGTAGCAGGTTGGAGGGATGAGTCTTGAGCCTACGTATTAGCCGTCAACACTGGGATGGGTTGCTCAACGAACTGGATCAGGCGCGGCGCCAGCGCCATTTGCTCACCTACCGTGCACTGCTTGAGCGCCTGCAATTCCCCACGCCGGCCATGCAGACCCTGGCGGCGGCCCTGGAGCACCTGGCGGCACTGGATGCCAAGGCCGAGCAGCCGCTGCGCAGTTCCCTGGTGATCAGCCAGGGCGCCAGCCGCCTGCCGCGCACCGGTTTTTTCGAATGTGTGGAGCGCCTGGGGCGGTTCAGCGGGCCTTCTGACGGCGTGGCCGCCGCGTCCTGGCATGCTTCCGAAGTGGTGCGGGTGTTCGAGTACGAGTACCCGGAGTCCGCCGAGGCTTAGAATGCGACGGCAAGGATGTTGTTATCGTCCTACCGCTTGGTTCAGTGTCTGGCCTGTGATCCGAATTCGTAACGGGCCGACATTTTGATGTTAGGAAGTCGTTCTAGGCAGATGAAGTTTGTCGGGCGGCCCGCCCGTTCATATCTTGTATTGTTGTATTTGCTGCCGAGGAGTGGTTTAAAGTTGGCTTCTATAATGAAGCCAACTGTAATGAGTATTAAAGGTCAGAATTTAGGGAAGGTGCCGTGCGGCAAAAAGTATTTTTCTATTAGGGTGGTATATGCACGGTGGGATCCATAGATGTCCTCCATGCTTTTTCGAGTTACCTCCGTAACTACAACATCATCTCTATCGTCACGAAAGCCTTCCGTGCATTTGTCAAATATCGTGTCGATATCTGCATGGTGAGCAATTATGCAAGAGTTGTTTATTCCAGCATAATCGGGGGTTTTTCCATTAAGATTGTCGACATTCTCATGGAATTTAGTAAAGTTCTTATTGCTCTTTCCTCGATCTAGATAGACATGGTAAATAAACTTTTCCATGATGTTTCCTTAAAGTTGAATTGATTTTTATGCGTGATTTGAGCGCGCAATCACTTCCTTGAGTAAGGTGCAGTCTGCGCAGATGTAGTATTATTGGGTGGGCGCGTTAGCTCAATACAGGAGTGTTTATTTGCTTTACCATGGCGGCAATTTTATACGCAAGATCTCCACCAGCCCCGGGCCCTTGGAATACTACCGATCCTGTCGTTTCATAGACATTTAAAATCAATTGATCGGGGAACGTATATTTAAGCTGCCCATTAGGTTTGGATTCCAGATGGTGCTCAATAGTTGATAGGTAAGACCTTAGAACAGATACGTGATTACAAATCATTGATGGGACAGTCATATTTATCCTTAAATTTTACTGACGTAAGTATATGGGGTGATGGCGCAAGGCTATCACTCCGTTCGACATTACCTCTTTCGAGGGCATTCGGCAATAGTCTCAGCGCGCCACTGCGCCACCCTGAGTTTTTGTAAAGGGAATTGCCATAACTGTTGAATGTTGACCGATTTTTGCTCAGTCTGCGAAGGCAAGGGTCGGGCAGTGGAGTCCAACTCCGTCCGCATTAGTACTCAATCCAATGGTCATTCCAGTATTGATCTTTCTGAGGTCTCGTTGATTACGCCCAGTATTTGCGAGGTTGATCGAAATCTGCCGAGGTCTAAAGCGCTGGGGTATACATGTCCATGCTGTCGATCACGTGGATGCTGTAGCCCGCCACATCCTTGGCATGGTGCTTGGCTTGTGACGCCAGCTCTGCCAACTGGCTGGCATCGAGTTGTGCGCAGGCCTGTGGATACAAGTGCACTACACCGATGGACAGCGACAGCAACGCAAACTCCTGGCGCACGCCCTGGCGATTGAGGGCCACGAAGCACCCAGCCTCCAGATGTTCAGCGCGGTAGAAGCGTCGGCATTGGGTATGGAAGTCATCCAGCAACTGGTTGAGCCGCTTGCGCCAATCCTGCGGGCCCAGCACCAGCAAAAAATCATCCCCACCAATATGCCCGACAAAGTCGCGGCTGGGGTCTACCCGGTCGTTGAGGCACTGCGCCAGGCACAGCAGCACTTCATCCCCGCGCCCGTAGCCGTAGATATCGTTGAACGGTTTGAAACTGTCGATATCCACATAGCAGATCACCGACTCGCGCTGTTGCTGCAGCAGCCGGGTGAGGCACTGCTGGATCGGCACATTGCCAGGCAACAAGGTCAACGGGTTGGCGTAGCGGGCCTGCTGGATTTTCAGCTCCGTGATCAACTTGAGCACGTCGATGACCCGACCCAGCCCCAGGTAATCACCGTTCAGGGTTATGATGAAATCCTCTTCGATGCGTTGCCGCGCGCGGCTGGTCAATAAGCGGCTGACCTGCTGCAAGGACTGGCTCAGTTCCACCGCCAAAAAGTCATCGCTCATCAAGCGGCTGATGGGTTTACGTGCAAACAGATCGGTCGCGAACGGCTTGAGCAACGCGTCCGACAACGAGTGCCGGTGCACAATGCCGACCGGGCAACCGCGGCCGTCCAATACCGCCAGCGAGTTGAGGTTGGCCTGGCGGCGGAACGATTCCAGCACTTGAGCGGTGGCGGTGTCTTGATCCACGGCGGGCTGCTCATTGAGCAGGGCGCTCAAGTCACTGCCTTCGTCATTGAGGGCCAGCGTGGCGTTATCCGGCTTGGGCAGCATCAGGCGCGCTTCCTGCGGCGGCTTTTCCTGAGGGCGGCAGAGCAGGTAGCCCTGGACCAGGTCGACGCCCATCTCCGTCAACACCGCCAGTTCTTCCGGCAACTCGATGCCCTCGGCAATCACTTGGGCGCGGGACGCCCTGGCGATCTGCAGGATCGAGCCGACAAACTCACGCTTGAGGGCGTCCTGGTGAATGCCGTCGATAAAGTGCCGGTCGATCTTCACGTAGTCCGGGCGCAGTTCGGACCACAACCGCAAGCTGGAATAACCGGCGCCCAAGTCATCCAGTGCGATGGCAAAACCCATGTCGCGGTAGTGGTGCAAGGCAGTTTGCAGCAGCGCGAAATCGTCGGTGGGTGCCTGCTCGGTTAGCTCGATCACCACTTGGCTGGGAGAAATGCCGAAGTCGCGCAACAGTTGCAGCGTGCGCCCTGGCTGATGTGCGTTCTCCATCAAGGATTCGGGAGAGATATTGAGGAACAGCTTGCCGGGCAGTTTCTGCTCGCTGAAGCGCCGGCATGCACTCTCTCGACACGCCATGTCCAATTCGCTCAGGCGCCCGGCGTGGCTGGCCACCGAGAACAGTGCGACGGGGGAGTGCAGCGGGCTGTTGGACGGGCCACGACTGAGAGCTTCATAACCGAGGATGCGCCGCTCCGACAGGCAGATGATCGGTTGGAACAGGCTGTGCAAACTGCCTTGAGCCAGGATTGAGCCCAATGCATTCAGCTGTTCGGTCATGGTCATGGCGGTCTCGATCAAAAAAAAGGACCGCAGGCGTAAACCTGCGGTCCTTTTATTTCACGACAGAATGATGTCTATATGATGACACTCCGAGGAGCGATCACATTAAATCGCCATCATTTACTGCTTGGCCACCTGCTTGGTGATTTTCAGATAATCCAGCAGGATCCGGCCAGTCTCGGCCAAGTAAGCGTCGTCTTCCGGCTTGGTTTTATCCGCCTCGGTCGGCAGCGCGTCTTCATCTTCTTTCTTCAGCTCTTTGAGCGGGTCTTCACCCTTGGCCTTGCGGCGGGTGTTTTCCAGCACCAGTTGCTGATTCTCGATGCTGGAGTGCTGTGCACGGCGATCCGCTTCGTTGAGGCTGACGGTCTTCTCTTCCATCAGCTTCTTGGCCAGGGCCAGCTTGTCGCGAATAAACACGAACTCGGCGTCCTTGGCAGAGCGGGTGTCATGGTCAGCCTTCAACTGAGCCAGGAAGGGCTTGAACGGATCCGACGCCGGCTTGATCGCAGGGCGGATAGTGTCCCACGGCATGGCTTCAGGCAGGGCGCTTTCGCCGATTTCCTTGGTGTCGATGATCGAAGGGAAATCGATATCCGGCAGTACGCCTTGATGCTGGGTGCTCTGCCCGGATACCCGGTAGAACTTGGCCAGTGTCAGCTTGAGCTCGCCATGGTTCAGCGGTTGGATGGTCTGCACGGTGCCTTTGCCGAAGGTCTGGCCGCCGATGATCAGTGCGCGGTGGTAGTCCTGCATGGCGCCGGCGAAAATCTCCGAGGCCGAGGCCGAGAGACGGTTGACCAGCAGCGCCATCGGCCCTTTGTAGAAGGCACCCGGGTTCTCGTCTTCGAGCACGTCGACACGGCCGTCAGCGTTGCGTACCAATACGGTCGGGCCCTTGTCGATAAACAGGCTGGTCAGCTCGGTAGCTTCCTGCAGGGAGCCGCCGCCGTTGTTGCGCAGGTCGATGACCACGCCGTCGACTTTCTCTTTCTGCAGTTCTGTCAGGATTTTCTTCACGTCGCGGGTGGTGGACTTGTAGTCCGGATCACCGGCACGGAACGCCTTGAAGTCCAGATAGAAGGCCGGGATCTCGATCACGCCCAGCTTGTAGTCCTTGCCATCCTGCTTGAGGTTGAGGACTTTCTTCTGCACGGCCTGGTCTTCGAGCTTCACCGCTTCACGGGTGATGGACACGATCTTGCTGGTCTGGTCGTTCGGTGCATTGGTGTGCGGAATCACTTCCAGGCGCACCACGCTGCCTTTAGGCCCACGGATCAGCTTGACCACTTCGTCCAGGCGCCAGCCGACCACATCGACCATCTCTTTGTCGGCTTGGGCCACGCCGATGATCTTGTCGGCCGGTGCCACTTGCTTGGTTTTGTCAGCAGGGCCTGCCGGCACCAGACGTACGATCTTCACCTGGTCATTGTCGCTTTGCAGGACGGCACCGATGCCTTCCAGGGACAGACTCATATTGATATCGAAATTTTCCGCGTTATCTGGCGACAGATAATTGGTGTGCGGGTCGTAGGACATCGCAAAGGTGTTGATGTAGGCCTGGAAGATATCCTCGGCACGGGTCTGGTCCAGGCGTGCCAGCTGGTTTTTGTAGCGCTTGGTCAGCAGTTCTTGAATGGCCTTGGGCTCTTTGCCGGCGATCTTCAAGCGCAGCACTTCGTCCTTGACGCGTTTGCGCCACAGGTCGTCCAGGGCTGCGGTGCTGGTCAGCCAAGGGGCGTCCTTGCGGTCTACCAGAAGGGTTTCTTTCTGGGTGAAATCAAGTTTGTCGACGCCCTTGTTCAGCTCACCCAACGCGAAGTCCAGACGCGCTTTGACGCGGTCCAGGTAACGCTTGTAGATGGTGAAGCCGGGTTGCAGGTCGCCGCTCTTGAGGAAGTCGTCGAATTGGGTCTTCCACTTGTCGAACTCAGCGATATCGCTGGCCAGGAAGTAGCTGCGCGAGGGGTCCAGCAGCTTGAGGTAGCTGTCGTAGATGATCACCGAGCGAGCGTCGTCCAGCGGCGGCTTGCTGTAGTGATGGCGCTTGAGCAACTCGACGACGTTAAGGCTGGCAATCACCTCATCGCGATCAGGCTGAAGGTTGTCCCAGCTATTGGCTGCGAACGTATTGGTCGACATCGACGCGAAGCCGAGACCAATGAAAAAAGCGAGGGCGGTGCTGGGGAACAGATGCTTCATGCTGATTCGACGCGGGGGCAATTGATAACGCATATTAGGCCGTCTTTGAGGGAGCCGGTTCCATATGGTCCGGTCGCATAATGCAAAAAGCCCGGCGCTACAGCACCGGGCTCAGTCCAGACTCACTATGGAGGCACTGTGAAAGCATTGCAAGGCGTTGACGGTGATGTGGGGGGCTAGAACAACCTCGTCCTACGTCCGGTGTAGTCCATATTGCCAATAGCCTGACCGAATCCTAGATTGAAATGCAGTCAGTGTGGGAGCTGGCTTGCCTGCGACAGCGGTGCAACAGTGAAGAATTCTTCATCTGGCGCACCGCTGTCGCAGGCAAGCCAGCTCCCACAGGTTGATGTCTATTAATTCAGGTCCAGTGGTGGATCGGCCAGCCGGCCTGTTCGGCATTGGCGCGCAACACCGGGTCCGGGTTCACCACGTGCGGGTGATCCACCTTGAGCAGCAGCGGTAAATCATTGCGCGAGTCCGAATAGAAATAGGCACCTTCAAGGGTTTCGCCTTCCTGCTCCAGCCATTCCAGCAACCGCGTGATCTTGCCTTCACGGTAAGTCAGTACACCCTCTGTCTTGCCGTCGTATACCCCATGGCTGACGCTCAGGTTAATCCCCAGCACTTCCTCGATACCGATACGCGCAGCAATCGGCGTGACCAGGTGAGTGCCCGAAGCGGAAATCACCAGGATCCGGTCACCGTTCGCGCGGTGGCGGGCGATGGTCTTGGTGGCGTCGCTGTAGATCAGCGGCTCGATCACGTCCTCGACCCACGGCTCCACCAGGTGCTCGATTTCTTCCGGGGTTCGGCCGATCATCGGCTCCAGGCTGAAATCCATGAAATCTTCCATCAACAGCTTGCCCTGGCTGTAGGCATCCATCAGCTCGTTGTTCCTGCGCATGAATGACTCAGGGTCTACCCAGCCGAGGCGGCCCATCTGTTCGCTCCACAGCGTGGCGCAGTCGCCGTGGATCAAGGTGTCGTCCAGATCAAAAATTACCAATGCCATCGGTGATGCTCTCTCTCAATAGGTCGCTGCCTGTCAGGCTACTTCACACAGTGCGCTGGGGTCGATGGAAAGTGCCAGGCGTTGGCCGTCCGGATGCAGGTCGTCGGCCGAACGATTGAGCACGTCCACCACCAGCTCGACACCACGGGCTTCGATGCGGTAGCGAATCACGTTACCCAGCAGGCTGTGGCTACGCACCAACGCATCGAGCTCGCCACTGCGGCTCAACTCGATGGCCTCGGGGCGAATCGCGATACGCCCGCTGATCGGTCGCTGCAGCAGTTGGCTAGCCTTGTCGGCATCGAGCAGGTTGTAGTTGCCGATAAACCCAGCAGCGAACACATCCACCGGCGCGGTATAGAGGGTTTCGGCATCGCCGCTCTGCACGATCTTGCCCTGGTTCATCAAGAAGATGCGGTCGGACATGGTCAGGGCTTCTTCCTGGTCATGGGTCACGAAGATCGTGGTCAACCCCAGTTCGCGCTGGATCTGGCGGATCTGTTCGCGCAAATGCTTGCGAATCCGTGCATCCAATGCCGACAGCGGTTCATCCAGCAGCAGCAGGCGCGGGCGGGTCACCAGTGAGCGGGCGAGGGCGACGCGCTGGCACTGGCCACCGGACATTTGGTGCGGATAGCGGCCGGCCAGGTCCTTGAGCTCCACCAGTTGCAGCACCTCTTGCACGCGCTTGTGGCTGTCGTCGGCATTGACCTTTTGCATGCGCAGGCCGAAGGCAACGTTCTGTTCCACAGTCATGTTGGGGAACAACGCGTAGCTCTGGAACACCATGCCGATCTGGCGTTTCTGTGGGCTCAGGGGCACGATGTCCTGGCCATCCAGGAGGATTTGGCCACTGTCCACCGGCGTAAGCCCGGCGATGCAGCGCAGCAAAGTGGATTTGCCGCAACCGGACGGGCCGAGCAGGGTGACGAACTCGCCTTTGGCGACCTCGCAATTGATATCGCTGAACACCGGGGTGCCGGCGTAGCCTTTTTGCAGGTGTTGGACGCTGACGAAGCTCATTGGCTTTTGTCCTTGTTCAAGAGAGTGGCGGCCCAGGTCAGTACCAGCACGAAGAAGAAATAAGAGATCACCACGGCGCTGGTGAAATGGCCACTGCTGTTGCGCATGTTGTTGAGGTACACCTGCAGGGTTTCGTAGCGGGTGCCGACGAGGATGTTGGCGAACACGAACTCGCCGAACAGGAACGAGAACGACAGCAGCAGCGCCACCATCAGGCCCTTGCGCAGGTTGGGCAGCACCACCAGAATCGCGGCCTGCCAGGTGCTGGCGCCGAGCAGTTGCGAAGCGTCCATCAGGTCGCGCAGGTTGATGGCTTGCAGGTTGTTGGTGATCGCGCGGTACATGAACGGCAGCGCGACGGTGAAGTAGCAGCCGATCAAAATCCACGGCGTGCCCACCATCGCCAGCGGCCCGGAACCGTACAGTTGCAGCAGACCCACCGAGGACACCACCGGCGGCACCGCAAAGGGCAGCAGGATCAGGATGTTCATCAGCGCGTCGAGCTTGGGAAAGTGGTAATGCACCACGAACAGCAGCGGCAAGATCAACACCACCGAGAGGATAAGTGCGCCCACGCATACCAGCAACGATTGCCCGAAGGCCATCAGAAAGCGCGGGTCGCTCCACAGCTGTACATACCATTTCACGCTGAAGCCGGCGGGCAGGATGGTTGCCGACCAACTGCTGGAAATCGAGTAGACAAAAGTGCCCACCAGCGGCAGCACCAGGATCAGGAACAACAGGTACACCACCACCCGATGGTAGAGGGAGGCCGTACCGGCTTCAGCGCGAGACATGGTAGCTCCTCTTGAGCAGCAGTTGATGCACCACCGTGACCACGGTCATCAGCGCCACCAGCACCACGGCCAGGGCGCTGGCCATGTTCGGGTCCAGCGACACATCGCCGGAGACCAGGCCGGCAATGCGAATTGGCAGCACGTTGAAGTTGCCGGTAGTAAGCGCATAGACCGTGGCGTAGGCGCCCAGGGCATTGGCCAGCAGGATCACAAAGGTGCCGAGCAGGGCCGGGGTGAGCACCGGCAGGCCGATATGGCGCCAGAACTGCCAGCCATTCGCACCGAGCAGCGCGGCAGATTCGCGCCAGTCTTCGCGCAATGCGTCAAAGGCCGGGTAGAGCAACAGTACGCCGAGGGGGATCTGGAAATAGGTATAAAGGATGATCAAGCCGGTTTTCGAGTACAGGTTGAAGTCCTCAATGATCCCGGCCTGCTTGAGCATGAGGGTGATGCTGCCGTTGAACCCCAGCAGGATGATGAACGCGAAGGCCAGGGGCACGCCGGCGAAATTGCTGGTCATGTTGGCGAACGCGGTGACGAAGTTGCGCAGCGGCGAATCCACTCGGCGCAGTGAGTAGCTGCCCAAGGTGGCGATGATGATGCCGAAGATGCTGGAGTAAAAGCTGATCTCCAGGCTGAACTGGATGGCCTGCCGGTAGAACTTCGAGGTGAAGATGCGGGTGAAGTTTTCCAGGCTCCAGCCGGCCTCTTCGGTTTGCAGGCTGCTGATCAGCACCCACACCAGCGGCGCGATCTCGAACACGATAAAGAACAGTGCGAAGGGCAGCAGGCATAGCAGGGCCAGCCATTTGCCGCGGGTCAATGCATTCACTTGAGCAACTCCCGGCACACAGGTTTGTCGTGGGGCACGCCGAGTAGTTCGCAGACGGTGCCGCACAGGTCGGTCTGTTTAGGCACGGCGTCGGTTTCCAGGCTGAAGGCGTCACCGATGACAAACAGTGGCACCTCCCGTTCTTCGCGCAACAGACCGTTATGGGAGCGGTCGTTGTTCATGCCATGGTCGGCGGTGACCAGTATCTGGTAGCCGGCGTCGAGCCAGCCCTGTAGGTAGTCGGCCAGGATAATGTCGGCCGAGCGTGCGCTGTTGCGGTATTGCGCGGTGTCGAGGCCATGCTTGTGGCCGGCGTCATCGATGTTCATCGGGTGCACCAGCAAAAAGTTTGGCGCGTGCTTGAGCCGCAGGCTTTCGGCGTCGGCGAACAGGTGGGAATCGGGGTAGTGGTCATTCCAGTAGAAATGCCCGTGCTGGATCGCCAGCGCCTTGTCGTCGGTGTGACGATCGCGGGCGGCGAGAAAGGGCGTGCGGTTATACAACTCGCTGACCCAGTGGTAAGCCGCCGCCGCGGTGCTCAAGCCGGCGTCGGTGGCGTAATGGAAAATGCTGCGCTGGGTGGACAGGCGCGAGACGTTGTTGTGCACGACACCGCTTTGGATCGGCGGCACGCCGGTGAGGATGCACTCGTACAACGGGCGGGACAGGGCAGGCAGTTCACATTCCAGTGTGTAGAGGGCTGCGCGTCTTGCGCCGACATAGGCCTGCAAGTGCCCCATGGCGTGCCGGGCAACCTCGAAGTTGAGGCCGTCGAGCACCACAAGGATGACATTATGCTTCATGGGGGCTGGGGCTCCGCAACAAAGGGTATGGCTCAGTATCAACTTGGGATGGGATCAAATGTGGGAGCTGGCTTGTTGTGGCGAGCAAGCTTGCTTGCGCTGGGGTGCGGAGCACCCCCAAAAAGCCGGCACCAGCTACGCTGTCGAGCGGGAGCAAGCTCCCTCGCCACAGCAAGCCAGCTCCCACACTGACCGCCTTTGGATCAGAGAGACCGATTACTTCATTTCTACGATGACTTGCTCGTTCCACATCTGTGGCAGCTTCTTGGACGTCGCTTCCCAGGCATCGGCATCCTTGATCGGCTGCGGGTTGGCCTTGGTGTACTGCTCGCCCGGGATCAGGTTTTTGGCAACGTCCGCCGGCAGTTTCAAATCGGTTTCAGCCCGGATCGGACGCGCATTGCCGCGTGCCAGGTTGAGCTGGCCGGCATCGCTGAAGATGTATTCGCGGGTGAGCTTGGCGGCGTTCGGGTGCTTGGCGTATTTGTTGATGATGGTGGTGTAGCCGGATTTCACCGAGCCATCCGAGGGGATCAGCACCACGTAGTCATCCGGGTTGGCCATCTTGGCCTTGTAGCTCAGGCCGTTGAAGTCCCAGACGAGGCCCACTTCGACTTCGCCTTTTTCCATGGTGGCGATGGTCGGGTTGGACAGCGAGAGCCGACCTTGCTGGGCGATCTTGGTGAAAAATTGCAGGCCCGGCGCGATGTTTTTCTCGTCGCCTTTGTTGGCGATGGCTGCGGCGAGTACTGCGTTCGAAGCCTGGGCGGCGGTGCTCACGTCACCCACCGAGACCTTGTATTTACCGGTTTGCAGGTCAGCCCAGGTGGTGGGCACTTCGGAGCCGTGCAGCAGCTTCTTGTTGACGATAAAGGCGATGGTGCCGGTGTAGGCCAGGGCCCAGTGACCGTCCTTGTCTTTCGCCCAATCCGGCACCTGCGCCCAGGTGGACGGTTTGTATGGCTGGGTGACTTCCTGTTTCACCGCGATCGGGCCGAAGGCTGCGCCCACGTCACCGATATCGGCGCTGGCGTTGTCTTTTTCGGCTTTGAACTTGGCGATTTCCTGGGCCGAGCTCATGTCGGTGTCGATGTGCTTGAGGCCGTAGGTCTTGGCCAGGTCTTCCCAGGTGCCTTTCCAGTTGGCCCAGTCATCGGGCATGCCGACGCTGTTGACGGCGCCTTCCGCTTTGGCGGCGGCTTCCAAGGTTTTTAGATCGGTATCAGCAGCCATGGCGGCGGTGCACATGGCAATGGTCGAGCCTAACAGTGATGCCAGGAAAAGCTGTTTCATCCGAAGCTCCTTTGGGCGTTTTCAACGCGGCGTTTTATCTGAACGTTAGCGGTGGTTTGGTCTAGGTCAGCAATACCTGAGCCAATCTAGGCCCCCTGGATGACAGTTTCATGTCGATGTCGTTTTTGAAGCGCTGATGTCGCTCAGCTCCGACTTAGCGTAGACCATGTCCAAGTGCCCGCAGGCTCTGGACTTGGCCGATGTATTGCAGGGGGTGGTAGAGGCAGTCGACAGCCTTTGTCATCTGTCGGTCATGTGGAGTGCCTAGGCTGGCACACAGCAGCAGAAGCCCAGATAGAGCGCGTTTTGTGCACCTGAACGGTGCTGGTCTAGTCCAGATAGGTAACGTTGATGCGTGATGAGGCAATCAAGGCGGTAACCTCCATCGGCCTGGCGCTGCAAGAGCAGATCGACCATGGCCTGTTGCCGCCTGCCAGCAAACTGCCCGCCGAACGCAAGCTCAGCGAGTTGTTTGGTACCACTCGGATTACCGTGCGGGAAGCCTTGTTACAGCTTGAGGCCCAAGGGCAGATTTACCGCGAAGAGCGTCGGGGCTGGTTCGTCTCGCCGCCACGGCTGGCCTATAACCTGATGCAGCGCAGCCATTTTCACGCGATGGTCAGCGACCAGGGGCGTGAGGCTTCCACGCAGGTCATCTCAGCACGCTTGCAACCGGCGTCGGCGGCGGTGTGCGCGTGGTTGCAGTTGCCGGCGTTGTCGAGCGTGATCCAGATTTGCCGGGGGCGCAGGATTGACGGGCGCCTGGTGTTGTATGTGGAGCACTATCTGAACCCGCAGTATTTTCCGGGAATCCTGGCGTGTGATTTGAATCAGTCGATGACTGAGCTGTATGCCAGCAAATATGACTTGCGCTACGGGCGGGTGCGCTTCGAGATTGTGCCGACCTCACTGCCGGTGGAAGCGGCCGCTGCGCTGCGGGTCTCGGTAGGCAGCCCGGGCTTGCGCATCGCCCGGGTCAATTACGACCAGCATCAACGCCTGATCGACTGTGACCTGGAGTTCTGGCGGCATGATGCGATTCATGTGGGTGTGGATGTGGTGTAGCGGCTGGTGCACCGCGAACCCATGTGGGAGCTGGCTTGCCTGCGATGGTATCGACTCGGTGCGCCTGATAAACCGAGGCGTCCGCATCGCAGGCAAGCCAGCTCCCACAATGAACCGAGTTTATCTCTGACGGATCGGTGGCTTGCCTAGGGTGTGAGTGCCTTGATCACTTGGTCCACATTGGTTTCCAACTCCGTCACCGGGTCGGCGCCGTCCACATTCAATACCAACAGTCTGGAGCCGCCGGCAGTGATGGCGGTTTTGACTGCATCGCTGGGTTGACGGTGATGCAGCACCACGGCCACATCGTTGTCCTTCAACGTGCTGCTGAGTTTTTGCAGCGCCTCGGGCGTCCACTCGGCATCGGGCCGTGCATCGGTGCCGAGCACTTCCAGGTTCAGGCTGCTGACCAGGTACGCGAAGTGATCACTCAAGCTGAGCACACTCAGGTTGTCGGCCTTGGCCAAGCGCGCCTCGCTGTCGGCGGTGAGCTTGAGTAAACGCTGTTTGAGCGCGGCCAGGTTAGCGTCGATCCTGGGTTTGGCAGCCGGCGCCAGGCGGCTCAGGTCGGCGGCCATCACGTCGGCCATGCGCCCCATATTGTTGCTCGATTGCCAGGGTTGGCTGTTCAAGCCATCGGTGACACCCGGTTGTACTGCGATACCCGGCAAGCCGCCGTCCACCGGGCGTGCGGCATCGACTTCGACGATGCGGATATTGCTGCGCCGCGCCACGGGGTACAGCGGGTCATCGGCCCACAGTGAGCGCAGGCCGATGGCCGCGTCGGCGTCCAGCGCCAACTTGTTCAGTGCCGCAGCACCGCGGCCGGTGAAGTAGGACACTTGCCGCGAACCCGGCAGATTGGCCGGCGCGGCGCGTTCAAGCGCTACGTTGGTGCCTTTGAGCAGCGCCTCGGCCAAGCCGTAGGTAATCGGCAGCGAGGCCAGCACCTTGACCGGCTGCTTGGTCTTGGTCAGGGCTGCGTGACCGAGGCCCTGGTTGACTTTGAAGTCCTTGGCGTCGAAACCGTCGACGGCCAGCGCCGACGTACTCAGCAAGCAAGCGATGGCCAGGGCCAGTGGGCGAAAGACAGGGCGCATTATCCAAGATTCCCTTTGAGGCTGGGCACAACGCCACGGGCGATGGCGGCGAAGGCGAAGGCGATACCGGCAACCAGAATGATGGCGGCGCCGGATGGGATGGGCAGGTCGAAGATGATCGGCAGCAGGATGCCGCACAGGGTGCTGACGGTAGCGATCAACACCGAGATCCAGAAAAACCCTTTGAGTGACTGGCTCAACAGGCGCGCCGCAGCGGCAGGAATCACCAGCAAGGCGCCGACCAGGATTGCGCCGATGACCTTGACCGCGGCAACGGTGATCAGGGTCACCAGGATCACGAACAGGTAGTCCAGGCTTTTCACCGCCACCCCGCGCACTGCCGCCAATTGCGGGTTGAAACTGGCCAGCATGATGCGGTTGTACAACGGCAATGCCAGGGCCATCACCAGCGAGCCGACAATGGCCAGTACCAGCAGATCGTTGCCGTTGACCGTCAGCACCGAGCCAAACAGCACGTTCTCGAGAATGTGCACGTTGATCTTGCCGGCCAGGATCAGCAGCAGGCTTGCCCCCAGTGCCAGGGACACCGACAGGAACACGCCGATCAAGGTATCGGGCGCCAGGCCGGTGCGGTTACGCAGGTAATTGAGCAGGATGCCGAACAGCAGGCAGTAGCCAAACAGGCTGCCATAAGGCCCGGTATAGGGTTCTCCCAGCAGGATGCCCACGGCCACGCCGGTCAGCGCGGCATGGCCGACCGCTTCGGAGAAAAACGCAAAGCGCTTGACCACCACCAGCGTGCCCAGGCCGCCGAGTACCGGGCCGATCAGCAAGCCGGCGAGCAGGGCGTTGACCACAAACCCGTAGGCCAGGGCTTCGGGCAGGTAACCGGAGGAGGCCCAGCCCTGGACCATCAAGCGAAAGGCTTCATAATTCATGGCGCCGGGCTCCGAGGGTGGGTGGAGAACAGAGTGAGCAGGCGGTCCGGGGTCAGCGCCTCTTTCGGTGTGGCGTCGAACAGCACGCGGCGGTTCAGACCGGTGACGCGGTCGGCCAGGCGGCCAACGGCCTCCAGGTCGTGCTCGATCCACAGCACCGTAATCCCTGCCAGGCGCCAGTCGTTCAATAGCCGTTCGAACACCTGGATACCCGCCTCGTCGAGGGCCGACATCGGCTCATCCAGCACCAGCAACTGCGGCCCCGGAATCAGCCCCTGGGCCAGCAGTACGCGCTGGCGCTCACCGCCGGACAACGCGCCCATGCGGCGCTTGCGCTTGTCTTGCATGCCGACGCGCTCAAGGGCATCGCCAATCGCTGCTGCGTAATGCCTGGACAGGCCCAGAAACGCCGGGCGACGCTGGCACATGGCAGCCATGAAATCGTCCACAGTCATCGGCAAGCCCCGGTCAAATTCCAGCGCCTGGGGCACGTAACCGATGGTGCCGGGTGTGGTTGGCCATTCCAGGCTCAAACGCCCCTGGTGCGGCGTCTGCCCCAACAGGGTCTTGATCAGCGAGCTTTTGCCGCCGCCGTTGGGGCCGACCAGCGCATGGATGCTGCCCGGTTGTACCTGGAAACTCACGCCATCAAGGATCACGGTGCGCCCCAGGGTCAGCGAGACCTGGTCGAAGTTCAGGGTGGGGCCGACGCTGACGGGGTTCAGTTGCTGTGCGGCGGTCATGCTCCCGACTCCTGAATCGCCCGTACCACGGTGTTGAGGTTGCCGGTCATCTCCACTTCGTACTTCTCGGCGCTGTATTCGCCGTAGGAAATATGCGACAGCGGGTACAGCTTGACCCCGGATTCACGCTGGATGGTATCGACGTAGGTGGACGGGAAATCCATCTCCGAGAAGATCACTTTCACATCCAGAGCACGCAGTTCATCGATGGTCTTTTTCAGTTGGCTGGGGCTTGGCTCGATACCGTGGGCCGGCTCGACCACGGCGGTGACCTCCAGGCCAAACTCGCGCAACAGGTAGTCGTAGGCCGCGTGTACGGTGGCGACGCGCAGGTCCGGGTTGGGCGCGCTGGTCAGCTTGGCCAGGGCGTCGGCGCGCATCTGGCGCAGGCGCTTGCCGTAGGCGCGGGCGTTCTGGGTGTAGGTTTTGGCGTTGTCCGGGTCGAGCTTGCCCAACTCACGGGCAATGTTATTGACCTGGGCAATCGACGCGCTGATCGACAGGAAGGTGTGCGGGTTGACCACCTTGCCCGCACCGCGTGCCGCGTTACCTGTAGCGGCGAGCAGCGGCACGTTGGCGTTGGCTTCGATCACCGGGATGTCCGGGCGCTCGCTGGTGGCGATCATACGGTCGGCGAAGTCGTCATGGCCGACGCCGTTGAGCACGATCACATCCAGGGTTCCGATGCGCTTGATGTCTTCGGCGCGCGGCTCGTAGGCATGGGGGTTGAAACCGGCGGGAATCAGCGGCACCACTTCGGCCTTGTCGCCCACGATATTGGCCACGTAGCTGTAATAGGGGTGCAAGGTAATGCCGATACGCAGGCGCTTGGCCGCCTCGGCATTGGCAAGGGGGGCGAGCATCAGGCTGAACAGGCCAACCAGCAACAGGCGCAACAGGGGCGATGACATAGACATGGGCAATCGGTCTTCTCGTTCAGTGACGGTGCTGGCGGGTAACGCCGGCATCGAATTGCGCGACCACCTGCTGCCAGCCGGCCGCGATCAGCGCCTGGTCAGTGAGGTCGGATGGAGCGGCAAGGTTGGCGCTGCGGTTGAGCCAGATATCCGGCTCACTGCCTTGCACGCGCATCAGCAGCGAACCGCTGGTGGCCGGCGCCTGGCTCAAGCCCAGGTAGGCAGCCGGTGCCAGCAACTGCCAGCGGTGGCCGCCTCGGCTTACTGAGCTAGCGTCCTGGGCAAAGGGGGCGAAGCCTTCTTCGGCCAGTTGCTCAGGCGTCGGCAGGGCGCTGTGTTCCTGCTGCAACAGGTGGATTTCATCCAGGGTCACCCGCAGGTCGGCGTAGATGCCTTGCTCGGCGGCGCTCAGGTCGCGGCGGGCGTCCAGCTGATGGCTTGGCACCGCCGCGACTTCCTGGGTTTCCCCATGCAGCGCCACGACCGTGCCCGCCACCGCGAGGATGATCAGACACAACAGCAACACATAAAGGGTTTCGTGGCCCGCGCCGGCGGGGCGTACAACCTGTGTGATACTCATTGCGACGGGATATCCGCTTGGTCGATTTCCACCACGTGGCCGGGGCCGGCATCGAAGAGCACGTAGAACTCGGCGGCGGGCTTCTTGAAGGTCAGGGTCGAATCCTCGCCGAGCTTGCCCGGCACCAGGATGGTTTCGTCGTAGCCGATCACATCCAGGGTAACGCCGGGGGCGCCACTGCCGTCGGAGAACCCGCCTTTGCACTGGATCTGCTCACCGGGGATTTCCTTGCATTCGCACATCGGGTTGTGGGCGAAGGCGGTGGTGCTCAGGCCGGCGCACAGCAATAGCGCGGCGCGGGTGAGGCGCTTGAACGTCATGGTTTGACTCCTTGCTTGTTCAGCCAGGCAATGGTGGCAGGCGAGGCCTGGCTCAGCGGGATGGAACCCTGGTGCATGCTGCCGTCCCACCCTTCCATGGTCACCCATATTTCGGCGTCCGCCGGGGTGCGTTCGGGGATCGGCAGGGCGGCGCCCATACGGTACGGCGTGCCGAAGAAGATCACTCCGGCGGCGCGCAGGCTGCGAGGTTTGCCGATACGCAGGTAAGTGGCCTTGACCTGCTCGGCGCAGGTATCGCACAGGGCAGCGTTGAAGAACTTCATCGGGCCAGCCGGGTTCGGGCTCGGGCCTTCGTTGCGAAACTCAGCCAGCGTCAGGCTCCAGGGGCCGACTTGCACTTGCCCGGCCACGCGCTCGCCGATGCCGGTATCCCCGCGAAACAACGCGGCGTCGGCAAAGTATTTGGGCATGAACCCCAGCGGCACCAGCAACAGCAGGATGTTGATATGGAAACGCCATTTCAGCCAAAAGGCGCGCAGCGGGGACGGGGGTACGGTTGCGACCTTGCTCATCGCTGAGCCTCCGAGGTGTCGGCGTGCATGGCCGGGATGGGCGCGTGCTGACGTTGCGTCTTGGCCTCGCGCTTGAGGGCGTTGAGGGTGGCCAGGGCGGTGCGCTTGGTCCAGATCAGCAAGCCGCTCAATACCATCATGCTCAGCACCAGGCCGAAGAATGCCCAGATCAGCTTGATCCACAAACCGCCAAAGTCCCCGGTGTGCAGTGGGCGCATCGACTCGGTGACGAATTCCAGCGGGGTACGGTCGGACAACAGGTTGGAGACCGCGATTTCACCGTCATAGGGGTTCAGCTGTGCGGTCTGGAACATCAACGGGTACCAGCCACGCCCGCCGATCTGCAGGTGGCTGTAGGCGTTGCTTGGCATGAACACAAAGCTGGCGTCCAGGCCGGGGATTCGCTCGGCGGCGATGTCGATCGCCTTGTCGATAGGGATCATCGGTGCCGGCACGCCCGGCGCCGACAGCGGCACCTTGTCCCGTGCGATAACTGGCACGATGGGTTCACTGGAAATGGATATCTGGTTGTCGCCCAGGACAGCCTCGATCAGGAACCAGGTGCCAGTGATTGAAATGACCGCGATAAACCAGATCGACCAGATGCCGCTCAGGCGGTGAAAGTCGCCCCAGAAGATTCGCGCGCCATGGCGGATGCGCAGGGTAGGACGAAGGAAGCCTTTCCAGAAGCGCTTGTACACCACCAGCCCGGTGATCAGCGAGGCGAGCAGCGGCAAGCCCAGCGCGGACACCAGGTACCAGCCCCAACTGTACCCATTGGTGAACGGCACCAGCCACCAGCCATGCAGGGCGCGGGTGAATTGCTGGAAGTTGAACGAGGGGCTGATGCCCTGGATCGCGCCGGTGTAGGGGTTGGCATACACCTCCACGGAGCGCCCATCCGGGTAGCTGAGGCCGACGCTTAGCGCGAAGTGCGACTCATCCGGGCGGATAATGGACTGGACGATAGCCTTGGGTTCATCGCGCTTGATGGCCGCGATCACCTGGTCAAAGCTCAACGGCTGGGCTTCATCCGACGGCTTGCTGGCGCGGATATCCGGGTTGGCCAGCCACACGATTTCCTGGCTCACCACGGCCAGCGTGCCGGTGACGCAGACGATCAGCACAAAGAACCAGATGGGCAACGCCAGCCAGCTATGAACGAGAAACCAGAGTTTGGAGCGTGACTTCTTCGACATATGAATGAGGGTCTTGATCGGAGGGGGCGATGGAGGCCCGGAAAAGGCCAGTCGTAGCTTTTGCTGACGCGACAGGCTGTATCTAAGTTAAGACGGATGAGAATGAGAAATCCCTAAGGCGTATATGAAAGAAAATGTTTCAGGATTGCATTCAGGGTGTATGGCGTAACCCTGTGGGAGCTGGCTTGCCTGCGATGACATCGACTCGATCCAACGGATGCACCGAGTCGTCTGCACCGCAGGCACGCCAAATCCCACATGGGATGTGTATTGCGTTGCAACTATCAGCCTTGCTTGAACAACTCCATGGCGCGCTGGCGTATCTGCTCCTCGGTGAGGTCTTCCTTGTGTGTGGCCAGGAACCAGAGATGACCGAACGGATCTTTCACGCTCGCAGAGCGGTCGCCATAAAACTGATCCTTTGGCTCGGACACCACGGTGGCGCCGGCATCAACCGCTCGTTGAAATTGTGCATCCACATCTTCCACATACAGATGCAGACCAATGCTGGTGTGCTCATCCGGATTGCGCAGGGCCATTTGATCGCAGGGCGTACCGAGCATCAGCGACGAATCACCAATCCGCAGTTCGGCATGACCCACCCTGCCGTCGGGCATGTCCAGGCGCATGACTTGCGTGGCGCCAAAGGCTTTTTTGTAGAACTCGATGGCCTCGCCCGCTTTGTCGATGCCCATATAAGGTGTGAGGCTGTGATAACCGTCGGGAATAGCTTTAACGTTCATGACATTCTCCCTGAGTCGAGGTATGAACATTTCACTATAGGCCACGTAATGCGTGGCCTGCGGGCAACCGACGAGGTGCTTTTATCAAGGCGGTGTGGTGGGCTCCAGCAGTTGGGCGCCCGGCCCATACTCAGCGAGCTTATCGTCCTGATTGCGCAACGGGCACGCCTCCATCGATAAGCACCCGCAACCGATGCAGCCATTGAGCTTGTCGCGCAGCAGCACCAGTTTGTTGATGCGCTCATCCAGATCTTCACGCCACAACGCCGATAGGCGCTCCCAGTCGTGAACATTGGGTGCGCGCTCATCGGGCAAGGTGCGTAATGCCTCGCCAATGGTAGCCAGCGGAATGCCCAGGCGCTGGGCGATCTTGATCACCACTACGCGCCGCAATACATCCCGTGGATAACGCCGCTGGTTACCTGCATTGCGATTGCTCTTGATCAGCCCTTTTGCCTCGTAGAAGTGCAGGGCAGTAACCGCTACGCCGCTGCGAGCAGCGAGCTGCCCGACGCTGAGTTCCTTATTGAGCATGAACATCTCCCAAACAGTGCTTGACCTCGACTTAAGTAGAGGTTTTACCCTGCGTGGCATCGAATCGCAAGATTCTGCCTACAAAGAGAGGGGAGTGTTCATGCAGGTATCGGAGAAGTGTCGCGGCTTCACTCAATTGATCGAGTTTCAGATCAACCCCCAGCAGCAAGATGCCCTGGTGGCGGCCTTGTCCACTCAAAGCGAACGACTGGCCGAGGGCCACGATGGTTTTCTGAGTGCCAGCGTGCAGGTCAGCGAGGACGGCCGGCGGGTGCTCAATTACTTGCAATGGCAATCGCGCGCAGATGGCGAGGCGGCGTTCAAGTTCTTCGAGCAGCGCGGCGAAGATTTCTGGACGCTGATTCGCGCCCACCAGGCAACGGCGGTGACCTTCGGTTCGTTCCAGGTGCTGCAAAGCTTTGAGCGCAGCCATGACAACGCGCTGCACTGTCGCCTAAATGGATAAATGCAGCATCCGCCCGCCCTGCACGTTTTCGCCAGGTCGACGTTTGTTCACCGCCAGCTCGCCGAGCTTGATCAAGCGCGAGCGCGTGACGTTGCGGCTCAGGCCCAGCAGGTTGGCGGTATGCACCTGGTTGTAATGGCTGAAGCGGTAGGCCGCACGTAAGAGTGCGTCTTCGACCTTTTCATGCAGGGCGCCGGTCTGTTCCTCGAACAGCGTTTGAAACGCCCGCGCCAGCAAGGCTTCGGCGCTGTTACCAATGTGGTGCGGGTTGTCGTCCTGGCGCTCGATACGCATGTTCGACAGGCGCAAATCGTCGCCCCCTATCACGCCTTTGCGGCAGATCAGTAGGGTGTGATGGATGACGTTTTCCAATTCGCGGATGTTGCCTGGCCAGCTGTAGCTCTTGAGCTTGTGCTCGGCCTCACGGCTGATGGTGATGGGGCCGTAGCCCAGGCGCCGACTGTAGACTTCGATAAAGTGCCAGGTCAGCGGCAGGATATCGCCAGGGCGCTCGCGCAGTGGGCTGAGTTCCAGGCCGACCACGCCGAGACGGTAGTAGAGGTCTTCGCGGAAATGCCCGGCGTTGATGGCCTTTTCCAGTTGTACGTTGGTCGCGGCGAGCACGCGCACATCAATCGCAATGCTTTTGCGCGAGCCCAGGCGTACGACTTCACGCTCCTGCAATACCCGCAACAGTTTGACCTGGATTGCTATTGGCAGATCGCCGATCTCATCGAGGAACAAGGTCCCGCCTTCGGCCTCTTCGAACCAGCCAGCCTTGGCACTCAGGGCGCCGGTAAAGGCACCTTTGTCATGGCCGAACAGCTCGGCTTCCACCAGGGATTCGGAGAATGCCCCACAGTTCACCGCCACGAACGGCCGGTTGCGCCGTGCGCTGAGGTTGTGGATATGGCGCGCCACCAGCTCTTTGCCGGTACCGGTTTCGCCGATGATCAACACGCTTGCGTCGCTGGGCGCCACTTGCTGGATGTGGTTGAGCAAGGCCTGGGATTTAGGGTCTTCAAAGACCTGAGCGGTGGCGCGGATCGAGGTCGCGAGTGTGGGGGAGGGCGGTAGAGTCAACAACTGCATGGGCACCTCGTTGAAGGGCTGTCGCCAGGGTGACCGTTGCGTGGCGAACAGTCGGGCTACGTGACGCCATTTATAGAGGGTTGAATTTATTCCGTAAACGAATGCATTTAAATATTTATAGATCGAAAACGAATATATAGGTTGCGCTATCGAACCTGCTGTAACGGTTGATAGCGACTATCACGGGCGTTGATTTTTCATGGCAGGGGGGCGGGAGTAGCCTGTGTTCATTGACTCGAAACCTCCTCAGCAGGACCGCCGCCATGAACCGTCTATTCGCTATTTCGTTATTGTTTGTCATCTCTGTTCTCGCCGGGTGCGCGACTCACCCATCGCCTGAGATGCGCCCTTACACGGCAGAAGAAACCAAACAGTTGGCGTTGGAAGCGTTGAGTCGTCGCGGGTTGTCATTTGATGAATACCAACAGCAGCGTGCTGCCCTGACTGGCCAGCCACAGAAAACCTTTGGCTTTGATCAGCAGGCTGAAATGAACGCACAGCGCGCCGCACAGCGCAGCGGCCGTGCGAGTTGAGAGCCGGGTGACGATAGGTACGTCTTCCAGTTTGACGAGCTGATATCTGTCGGCTAGAACTTAGCCTTAGCAACGCATCACGGCTGCATGATGCAGGCGGATGGTTGAGTCGAGTGTCTGATTTTTCCTGTCTCTTTGGCTTCGTGCCATGTCGTAGTTTCGCTGTGGAATAGCATTGCAAGACATTCCAAATTGAATGTACTTCGGGTTGCGTCAGCCGTTCGGGGCGCGTGACTCCGTGCCGGGTGCTTTCTGACGGGATCGTAAAACTGCGCAGTCTTTCTTCGATAGAAATACGCCTGGCCTGCCATTGAGGCTGGTGATCATGAGGATGTCGATCGGGTGGGGTTTGCTTGTTTCGCGCTGTGGTTGGGGTTTGCCTGGCGTGTTCTTCGCGTTGCTGAGTGTGGAGGTTTCGGCGGCGGCCTTTACGGCACCTGCCTACAAAGCTGGGACCGTCTATGAACAAGGCAATCGGGTGCAGAACAAAAACCAGCAGGACAAAGCCCACGAGTTTGAATGTTGGAAAGACACTGACAAGTCGCCGCACGGGCCGGGCAGTTGGCAATGGTGCAACCAGTCCGATTACAACCCCGGGCAGCCATCCTCTCATGGTGTCGAGATTTGGGGCGATGCCTGGAAGGATCTGGGGGAATGCGGTGGCTTCCAGGGTAACCGTCTGACCCTGAACTTCAGCACGTTAAGCGGCCGGGGGCCGATCAGCCAGCCAACCCCGGGCGTGGCGCGGGCCGATCAGGTAGTCACTGGCGTATTGCGCTGCAAAGCCGAGGAAATCCCGATCAGTGCCAAGTCCGGCGAAACTATTCACCTCGATAACCTGAAGGCCTGCGACTACCAACTGGTGATGAACCCTGCTGGTGGGTTTGTGCCCTTGAACACACCGCGTATCGTTTCCTTCCAGCGAGAGGAGGGCGAAGAACAGGCGGTCACCCTGAAGTATCGGCCACCGGTGCAGGTGGGCAGGCTCAGCGGCCTGCCAGGGGTCAAGATTGAATTGTTTGCCCAGGGGCTGATACAGCCTCGGCAGATGGCGATGGGCAAGGACGTGCTCTATGTGGGCTCCAGTGCGATTCCATCCTACGTCTATGACGGGAAAATCGCCGATATGATCTATGCCTTGCCCCTGGACAATGCCGGCAAACCCACCGGCATCTACGTGATTGCCAGCGGGTTGGAGGAGCCGCACGGGGTTGTGTATCGCGACGGTGATTTGTACTACTCGACCACTGGCGGCCTCTATCGTTTGCGCGATGCCGATGCGCATTACAAGGATCCTTCGCCTGAGCGGGTGTTCAAATTCCCCGCCGACGATGCGCCATTTCCTCTGCCTTCCGTGGCGTCTGGCTCCAGCACGCGCTTCTGGCATATGAAGCACCCTTTGCATTTCAACCCGCTGGACCCCGCCGACACTGGCCTGTACACCGCCGTCGGCATTCCTTGCAACTTGTGCATGATCCCGCCTGACCCGCGTTACGGCACGTTACTGCGTTATGACACCGTGACCGGTAAAGCGCAGATTCTTGCAAAAGGGGTGCGCAACTCTGTGGGGTTCGACTGGAACCCGCAGACCGGTGAAATCTGGTTCACCGACAACAACCGCCAGGGCTACCCCAACCCCGACGAAATCAACCGCATCAGCGGCCCAAACCAGCACTTCGGTGTGCCCTATCTGTTTGGCAAAGGCACGCCGGGTTTCACCGATGAGGAGTTTGGCAACCCGGCGGTGATCCAGCCGCCCTTGGTTCAGGGAGCGATTGTTTCCGATAAGTCCCGGCAGCAGATCGACCCGAAAGACTACGTGCCTGCCGCCTTCGAGCTGGGTACCAACACCGCACCTCTGGGGCTGAAGTTCTGGAGTGGTTACCCGGCTCGCGCACGTTCGCAGAACATGCTGGTTGCCGTGCATGGGGCGGGCACGGCCGAGCGGCCGGGTATGGATGTGCGACTCGTCTCGATCCAGGACGGAACGCGAGTGGTCAATCAGATCCCGTTGATCAATGGGTTTATCCAAGACCCCCTGCGTTTCGATGTGTATTGCCTGGACGACTCCTGCATTGGTCGGCCGGCTGACTTCCTGGTGCTACCGGACAACAGCCTGCTGATCTCCGATGACGTCGCCGGGGTGATTTATCGCGTCAGTTATGACCCAGCAGGGTTGCCGAACACAGAGTTGACCCTGCGGCCGGCGCTCGCACCGGCACCTGAGCTGGAGAATGAGATGATCAGTGGCACGTTGATTGCGCCGGGCGGTAATACCCGCCAGTTCCATGCATCCTTCAACCCTGCTGACAGTTATGCCGCATTGGTGCTCAAGGGTTTGCCCTACGGGACTTACCAGGTTCGGCTCAATGATGTGAAAAACTGGATTCCACAGACGCGCAATACTTCACTTACCTTGTCTGCCGACGACAACAAGCACGTGTTGAACATGCAGTACCGTGAGCGGCCGATCAAGCTGGATATCAACATCACGGTGTTGGCGCCGCCCAAGCCTGCGTCAGTAACGGATTCCACTTGGCATTTCACCCTCAAGCTCAAGGGCTCTACGAGCACCGAGCCCAAAGTGGTGCAGGTGCCTTGGGGCGAAAGTGTCACCGAGCTTCTGGACTATGGGGATTACGAGGTCATCTATCCCTTTTACCCACAGGAACTGCCACAGCCGGAACAGGTAGCGCTGCGTATCAACGAGGACAGCCAGGACGAGCAACTGACACCTATCAGTTACCGTCATGAAGCGAAGTTGGGCGAAACAGTGCTTGCCGAATCCTGCACCAAATGCCACGCGGTGGAGTTTTTCAACAACCTGCGCATGGCGGTGGCGTGGAGCAGTGCTGGCCAGGATGCGTTGGTGCGGCAAATCCAGAGCATGCCGGTGGCCGGGCATTGCGACACCACCTGTGCGACCGAAATCAGCAAGCATTTGTTTGAGGTGGTGTGGGCGCCTTACCTGAGCCCGAACGAGGCTCACGGTCAGCGCCAGTTGCGCTTGCTGACGCGCGATGAATACGCGGCCAGTGTCAAGGACATACTCGGCGTGGAGGTCAATACCCAGAAGCTGCCGGCAGATAAATCCGAGAAAGACTTCAAGTTCCCAGGTGAAGCCAGCGAAGGGCTGCTGCAGGCTGAAGACATCAAGCAGCTGTATGGCATGGCGGTGTCGATCGCCGAGCAGGTGGCACCTCAACGTGTAAAACGCTTCAAATCCACTGCCGGTACCCTTGAGGTCAGTGCCCTGGGTTATCAAGTGTTCCGTCGTCCTTTGAGCCCGTCTGAGTTGTCGCGTTATCAGACGGTGTTGGATGAGCACGGGGAGCGGGCGCTGATCGCTGCGCTGCTGTTGTCGCCCAACTTCCTGTATCGCTCGGAGTTGGGCCAGGCTGTCGCACGGCAGGCCGAGGTCTACAAGCTCACCCCTTATGAGACCGCAACCGCATTGTCCTACACCTATCAAGGCACCACTCCGGACGCGCAACTGCTGGCCAAGGCAGAGCGCAACGAGTTGCAGACAGTGCAGCAAATCAGCGCAGAAATAGACCGAATGATGCGCAGTGAGCGCGGGCTTGAGCAGTTCAATCGGTTCATCAGTTACTACATCAAGACTCAGCGCGGGGTGCAGGAGAAGCCCGGCCTGAGCGCACAGATGATCCAGTTGATGACCCAGGAGCAGGCCCTGTTGACCCGTCACGTGATGCTCGACGGCAAGGGGACGTTGGACGAGCTGTTCAACCCCGGTGTGACGTTCCTCAACAAGGCTCTGGCCGAACACTACGGTATCGGCGGCGTAACCGGTGACACGCTGCACAAAGTCGCCGTGGATGAGAAACGGGGTGGCTTGTTGCACTTGGGGCTTTTTCAGGCCTCTACCTCTGACTATCAGGTCACCTCACTGGTCAAGCGCGGCATTGCCATTCGCGAGCAGCTTTTCTGCCGGGAGTTTGGGGCGCCGGTCGAAGCCGAGCCCACAGAGCCGGCCTACCCTGCGCGTGCGATCAGTACCCGTGAACGCTGGGACCTGATTAATGGTGAGCAGGCTTCGGGAGGGCGTTGCTGGCAGTGTCATCAGTACATGAACGACACCGGCGCATCGATGGAGCATTACGACGCTGCCGGGCGCTATCGCCAGCAGGAGCCTGCCTATAACTACGCGCAGTTCCCTGTGCAGTTGCCGATCAAAGCGTCCGGTCCGTTCATTGGGGTTGATGGCGCGGTGCCTATCGACGATGTGCGAGGTATTTCCAAGCTGATCGCGCACAACTCGGCGTCTCTGTTCTGCATGGCGGATAGCTATTTCCGTTTCGCTTCGGGCAACAAATCCGACGAGTCCACTTCCGCAACGGTCAAGGCATTGGTCGACGGGCTGAAGGGCAATGGCTCATTACCAGGGATGCTGCGCACGCTGGGTACCTCCAACGCGTTCCAATTCAAGACGCAGAGGGATTGATCATGGATATCTTGAAAAGTCGTCGTCGCTTTCTGGCCGGCCTGGCTGCGGTAGGTGTGTTCGGCCCGCTCACCCAGTGTGGCCTGGCGCGTATGGCCTTGGCCGGGCAAAACCAGCAGGCCAAGTTAAAAGTGGTTTTCTTTGTGGTACCTGATGGCCTGGCAGTCGACTCTGCAACCGCCTATTCCAGTGATGGTCGAGGCCTCTGGCATCCCGCTGCCGAAGCTTTGGACACTTCCGACTTCCAGCTCAACGAGGTCAGCCAGGAGCTTGCGGCCTATAAAGACCAGTCCTTGTACCTGCGTGGCACGATTCTGGGCCCTGGCAATGAAGGCCATAACGGCTGGACGTGGGCGTTGCGCGACCGTGAGAAGAAGATGGCGTCGATTGATGTGTTGCTTGGCCGCCATATGCCGGGGACCGATCCGTCCCAGCGGAGTCTTTTTGCCGGACCGCATTCAGGCATTGACGGGACCGCCTGGCAGGTATCCTGGGAAGGGCCGGAAAATGGCGGCGCAATGCGCAGGCCTGAGCAGGACCCGGTGTTGATGTACGAGAAAATCTTTGGCGCGGTCAGTCGTGAGGTGCGCGAGCAGCAGGTGCGAAACATGCATGTATTTGATCCGGTGCTGGCGGATATCAACGAGCTGCGAGGCAGGCTTGCGGGGGCGCAAAAGCAGAAGCTCGATATGCAGCTTGATTCGGTTGAGCAGGTCATGAAAGACATGGAAGAAACTCTGCCACCCATTGGCGAATGTTCGCCTTTGCAGATGGACACGTTGCCGTTCAAATCTGCGGAATTTCGTAACCAGGTACAGCATCACCACCATCAGGTGGTTGCCACAGCGCTGGGGTGTGGCATCACGCGTGTAGCGACAATTCAAGTCGGGCGCTCGGCGGAGTCGCTCAATATCCTGGACGTCAGCAATGTGACCAACCCCCATGACTGCGCCCATCGTTATGCTGGGCTGGACGTATGGAAACGATCCCGGCAGTGGTATACCCAGCGAGCCAAGTTGTTCATGGACGAGTTGGCGAAGCATGCCGATCCCGATGTGCCGGGTGACAGCCTGCTTGAACACACGCTTGTGGTATTCACCAGCGAGATGGCCGATGGTGCCCCGGAGCATACGAAGGATATGCCGCTGGTACTGATGGGCGGGGCCAGCGGGTTGTTGAAGAGCGGCGATGGCGCAGGACGCTATTTCAACATCACGGCCCAGGGTGATCGTCAACAAGAAGGCAACCCGGTCATTGGCAATAAAATGGTCGATATGCAGCGAATCTGGGCCACCATCGCCCGGGCAGCCGGAACCGTTGTGCCCTACAACGGAAACATCGATCCTGTGAGCGGGTTGTTTACTAACGTTTGAGTCGCCTGGCGCTGCACTAAAAGCCGAAAAGTCCGTATGGCGGATTTTTCGGCTTTTTGCATTTGCACCCAATCGCCTTTGAGCCTGTTAAGCTGAAAATCAGGAGCGTTCCTACGCACATTTACATCACGTGATTCTTCTTCAATGGCACTCGATCAGTTAAACCTGACGACCTCTGTTCTGTTCGATGCCCCCGGGACGCCGCTCTCGGGAACACGCTCTGCGAGTTTTACGCCATGAATAAACGTCCGTTGTATTTCGACTATGCCGCCACCACGCCAGTGGATGAGCGAGTTATCCAGGTGATGGTCGAGTGCCTGGGTTTCAATGCCAATTTTGGCAACCCGGCGTCCAGTTCCCATGCATTCGGCCAGGCGGCCCGGCAAACGGTTGAACAGGCGCGACGGCAGGTGGCCGAATTGGTCGGCGCCCAGCCAGAGCAAATTGTCTGGACTTCCGGTGCCACCGAGTCCAACAACCTTGCGATCAAAGGGGTGGCCCAGGCGCGAGGGCTGGCGGGTGGGCATATCATCACCAGCCAGATCGAGCACAAGGCCACACTCGACACCGCGCGGCAGTTGCAGGAAGCCGGCGTGGCTGTGACCTATCTGGTGCCCGATGCCGATGGCTTGATCAGCGTTCAGGCTGTCAGTGAGGCATTGCGTGAGGACACCTTCCTGGTGTCTTTAATGTTGGTCAATAATGAACTGGGCACCCTTAACGACATTCCGGCTATCGGCGCGCGGGTGCGTGAGCAGGGCGCGCTGTTTCACGTGGACGCGGCACAGGGGGCGGGCAAGGTTGCCATTGACCTGGCGCAGTGGTCGGTGGATTTGATGTCTTTTTCCGCCCACAAGCTCTACGGCCCCAAAGGCATCGGCGCGCTGTACGTTGGGCCTCGTGCGCAGCAGAAAGTGTTGGCGCAAATTCATGGCGGCGGCCACGAAGGTGGCTTGCGTTCGGGCACCCTTGCGACGCATCAGATTGCGGGCATGGGCACGGCGTTCGCTCTGGCGGCGGCGTACTTTGCTGAGGAAAAGGCGCAGATCGTGGCCTTGCGTGAGCGTTTGTTGGACCAGTTGGCGTCGATTCCCGGAGTACGCCTCAATGGCAGCTCAACCCAGCGTATTCCCCACACCCTCAGCCTGACGTTCAGTGAAGGCGAATTCAATGCTGCCGCCTTGAGTGCGGGCATTGCCTTTTCGGCGACTTCAGCGTGCAATTCGGCGAGCAATGCACCGTCCCACGTCCTGGTGGCCCTGGGGCATGATGCCCGCAGCGCTGGTCGCACTATTCGCTTGAGCCTGGGCCGGTTCACCACCGAACGGGATATCGACGACGCTGTGCAATTGATCAAGACGGTACAGGCCAGCGCACCAGCGTTCTGGGCTGTCTGATACTTCATTCGCAATACATAACAATTATTAGTGGTTAGCAGGAGACACAATGAGTACGCAGCCTTTGACCCATGGAACGGTTCCCCAGCGCCTGGCGCACACCCGTGAACTGATGCGCCGCGAAGGCATTCATGCCTTGCTGGTGCCATCGGCGGACCCGCATTTGTCCGAATATTTGCCGGGTTACTGGCAAGGGCGCCAGTGGTTGTCCGGTTTTCATGGCTCGGTGGGCACTCTGATCGTCACGGCGGAGTTCGCCGGGGTCTGGGCGGATAGCCGTTATTGGGAACAGGCGACCAAGGAGCTCAAGGGCAGCGGTATCGAGTTGGTGAAGCTGCAACCGGGTCAGCCCGGTCCGCTGGAGTGGCTGGCCGAGCAAACCCCTGAGGGTGGCGTGGTGGCGGTGGACGGTGCGGTCATGGCCGTGGCCTCGGCACGTACCCTGGGTGGCAAGTTGGCCGAGCGTGGCGCGCGTCTGCGTACCGATATCGATGTGCTCGATGAAGTCTGGCAAGACCGCCCGGCGTTGCCGAACCAGCCGATTTATCAGCATCTGCCGCCCCAAGCCACCGTCAGTCGTGGCGAGAAACTGGCCGCCTTGCGTGCCAGTTTGAAAGACAAGGGCGCCGATTGGCATTTCATCGCGACGCTGGATGACATCGCCTGGCTATTCAACCTGCGCGGCGCTGATGTGTCGTTCAATCCGGTGTTTGTGTCCTTTGCCTTGATCAATCAGCAACAGGCCACTTTGTTTGTGGCGTTGGGCAAGGTCGATGCGCAACTGCGGGCGGTGCTTGAGCAGGATGGCGTGACCCTGCGTGGTTACAGCGAGGTGGCGCAAGCGCTGCGAGCGGTACCGGCGGGCGCAAGCTTGCAAGTAGACCCCGCCCGCGTCACCGCCGGCTTGCTGGAAAACCTCGACGCGGGCGTCAAGCTGGTTGAAAGCCTCAACCCCACCACACTGGCCAAATCCCGCAAGAGCCTGGCGGACGCGGAACATATCCGCCAAGCCATGGAGCAGGATGGGGCGGCGCTGTGTGAATTCTTTGCCTGGCTCGATAGCGCCCTGGGCCGTGAACGCATTACCGAACTGACGATTGACGAGCACCTGACCGCTGCGCGTACCCGCCGCCCCGGCTATGTATCGCTGAGTTTCAACACCATTGCCGCTTTCAATGCCAACGGCGCGATGCCGCATTACCACGCCACCGAAGAAGAGCATGCGCTGATCGAAGGTGATGGCTTGCTTTTGATCGACTCCGGCGGCCAGTACCTGGGCGGAACCACGGACATCACGCGGATGGTGCCTGTCGGTACACCGAGTGAGGAGCAGAAACGCGATTGCACGCGAGTGCTCAAGGGCGTGATTGCTCTGTCCCGTGCGCAGTTCCCCAAGGGCATTCTTTCACCGTTGCTGGATGCCATTGCCCGTGCGCCGATCTGGGCAGAAGGCGTCGACTACGGTCACGGCACAGGCCATGGCGTAGGTTATTTCCTCAACGTGCATGAAGGCCCGCAGGTGATTGCCTATCAGGCTGCTGCGGCGCCACAAACGGCGATGCAGCCAGGGATGATCACTTCAATTGAGCCGGGTACTTATCGCCCTGGCCGTTGGGGCGTGCGCATTGAGAACCTGGTGTTGAACCGTGAAGCGGGCAAGACCGAGTTTGGCGAATTTCTCAAGTTCGAAACCCTGACCCTGTGCCCGATTGATACCCGCTGCCTGGAGCCGTCGTTGCTGACGGCGGATGAGCGCGAATGGTTCAACGCGTATCACGCCCAGGTGCGTGAGCGTTTGAGCCCGCTGCTCAAGGGTGCAGCGCTTGAATGGTTGCAGGTGCGCACTGCGGCGATTTGATCGGTTGCGGCCAAGGCATTGCCGGCCGCAATCAACATCTAGCTGAGGGCTTCACGCACAAAGTCCAGACGGTCCTGGCCGAAGAACAGCTGGTTTCCTACAAAGAAACTGGGAGCGCCGAACACGCCGCGTTTAATGGCTTGTTCGGTTTTGTCCTTGAGAGCGTCCTTGACGGCTGCGTCATTGGACAGGGCCAGTACCTGCTCGGGATCGAACCCCTGTTTGGTGAGCACATTGGCCACGACCTCTGGGTCGCCCAGGTGACGGCCTTCCACCCAGAGTGCGCGGAACAGGCAGTCGATGAAGTCGAGGAAACGCTCAGGCTGGTGGATTTGAATGCCGGTGACGGCGCGCATCAGCACCAAGGTATTGATGGGAAAGTGCGGGTTGAACCTGAGCGGCACGTTGTAGCGTTTGGCGTAACGCGCCAGGTCATCGAGCATGTAGCGACCCTTGGCGGGTACCATGATCGGCGAGGCATTGCCCGTGGCCTTGAATACACCGCCCAACAGCATCGGTTGATACACCACCTGTGCGCCCGTTTTGGCGCACAGCGCCGGCAACTGGGTATAGGCCAGGTAAGTGGCGGGGCTGCCGAGATCAAAGAAGAACTCCAGGGTTTTACTCATGGTCTGTACTCACTACTTATTGTTATAGAGGGAGTCACCAGGTTTCGTTCCAGGGACGCAGGTCCAGTTCGAACGTCCAGGCGTCCCGTGGCTGGCGATGCAGGAACCAGTAGTTGTCGGCAATATGGTCCGGGTTGAGGAGGGCGTCCTGATCCTTGAGGGCGTATTTTTGCGGGAAGTTCTCGCGAATGAAGTCGGTATCGATGGCACCGTCGACCACCACATGGGCGACATGGATGTTCATCGGGCCTAACTCCCGCGCCATGCTTTGTGCCAGCGCGCGTATCCCATGCTTGGCGCCAGCGAAGGCGGCAAACCCCGCGCTTCCGCGCAAGCCGGCGGTGGCGCCGGTGAACAGGATAGTGCCGCGGTTACGCATGACCATGCGCTTGGCGACTTCCCGTGCGTTCAGGAAGCCGGAGAAGCACGCCATCTCCCAGATTTTGAAGTACTTGCGTGCGGTTTCTTCCAGAATGCTGCAAGGCACATTGGCGCCGATGTTGAAGACGAACGCTTCAATAGGCCCCAGCTCGGTTTCGATTTGCTCGACCAGTGCGATCACGTCTTCTTCTTTGCGGGCATCACAGGCAAAACCATGGGCTTCACCGCCTGCCAATTGAATGCTTTCTACCAGGGGCTGCAGTTTGTCGGCGCTGCGACGGGTGACGCAGGCGATGTAGCCTTCGCGGGCAAAGCGTTTGGCTATGGCGCCGCCGGTTGCGTCACCGGCACCCACTACTAATACGATTTTCTTGTTGTGCGGCATGGGAACTCCATTGGCTCGATGATCGAGCAGGAGTTTAGCCTTCGTGCCGCAATTGGCCGGAATTTAAGATGAGCAGTCAGGAAAGACTGCTCGGGCAGCTATTTGCAGATGACGATCATACTGCGGCTGGTATAGCCGGCAGGGTTGAGGCCGAAGGGATAGTCCCCAGGCTCCTCGGAGTTGTCGCCGGATTTGGCTATCACCCGGTAGCCCTTGGCACCGCATGAATTGGCTGCACTGGTGTAGCACTGGTCCCAGGAGGAGGACAGGCCCGAACAGTTGATATGCAGCCCTTTTTTACCCCGTTTCACTTCTGTTTTTGTGGTTGCAGCACAGCCAGCGATGCCCACAACCAGCAACAGTATCAAAATTCGTTTCATTCCCATCCTTAATAGCCGCCCTGCAAAATAACAGAGCCGCTTTACTCGCTCTCGAGCGAAGCGTTCATGCTGTCCGTGTCGAAATTCTCCATGAATGACATTCGGTTACGGACTAAACATGGCCTAAATGAGCGGCAAATACCAGAGCTGGCTTTAAAGATGATCAGTCGGCAGGCACCAGTGGTTTGGATTCGTTGCGCATCGTCAACGTGGCGCCTACGGAAGCCAGGATAATGCAGGTGATGGCCAGCCATTGGGCCAGGGATAAGTGCTCATGCAGAAAGAGCAGGCCGGAGAGGGCGCCGAACGCTGGTTCGATGCTCATGAGCGTGCCGAAGGTGCGAGCGGGGAGGCGAGTCAGTGCGACCATCTCCAAGGTGTAGGGCAAGGCGGTGGACAGAATCGCGACGCCAATGGCGATAGGGATCAGGGCGGGCGTCAGCAGCGCGGCGCCCGCATGCACGATGCCGATCGGTGCGACGAACAGGGCGGCAATCATTACGCCGAGTGCGGCGGTCTGAACACCATTGTCGTTCCCAGCCTTTTGGCCGAACAAAATATACAAGGCCCAGCATCCGCCTGCGCCCAGTGCGTACGCCGCGCCGACCCAGTCGATACCGCTACTGGCCTCGCCCGTCGGAATCAACAGCAGCAGGCCGATGATAGCCAGGGCAATCCACAGGAAGTCGACAGCTCGGCGCGAGGCATAGATAGCGACGGCAAGCGGGCCTGTGAATTCGAGTGCTACGGCAATCCCCAGCGGTACGGTGCGAAGGGACATATAGAAGAGGAAGTTCATGCCGCCCAGCGCCATCCCGTAAATGATCACCGTGCGCAAGGACTTGGCTGTCAGCGTGGCGCGCCATGGGCGTAATAGCACCAGCATGATCACACTGGCGAAAATCAAACGCAGAGCAGTCGTGCCTTGTGCGCCAACAATAGGAAACATGCTTTTGGCCAATGACGCGCCGGATTGGATGGACGCCATGGCGATCAATAGCAGGCCGATCGGAAACAATGCGGTTGCCAGGCTGCGAGGTGGAGTGGTCATTGCGGTAGTTCTTCCGAAGTCATGATCGATAAATACGTGGCGCTATGATGCTTGCCTGTCAGTGAATGAGCAATATATTGCTCAAGTACTGACTTGTAGCTATCTATATAGTGGGAATATCGGGTTTTTGAGGTATTTGATAGAAAAACCGAATAATTGTGTTGACGACAGATTCTGGAAGCCTATAATTCGCCCCACTTCCGGCGCAGTCGAAACGGAAAACTCCTTGGTAAACAATGAGTTATGCAGTTTTCGGCAGCAAGTTGCTTCAGTTCATCGAAGCCAAAAGGAAGTTGAAAAAGAGGTGTTGACAGCAGCGTGTAACGCTGTAGAATTCGC
>NZ_WKFA01000045.1:0-46495 GCF_021605325.1 Pseudomonas sp. PA-7-1E | reverse complement strand
TCATGGGGTAGACCAGCACAAACCCCCAAGCGGGTTTTTGGGGGGGGGGGTGCTTCCTCCCGCTCGGGTGCGCAGCGCCCGCAAGTTTTTGGGGCCGCTGCGCAGCCCAGCGGGAGCAAGCTCCCTCGCCACAGAAGCTCGCTCCTATAGGGGGAAATCAGCGTGCGGTGATTTTCCAGGCGCGGTGGATCTTGGCATTGCGCGCAAAATCCGGGTCGATGGTCTTGTCGCTGATCTCCTCGACCGCATAGCGTTCGCTGAGGTTGTCTTCCAGCTGGAACTTGCGGAAGTTGTTGGAGAAGTACAGCACGCCACCCGGCGCCAGGCGCGCCATGGCCAGGTCGAGCAACTGCACATGGTCACGCTGCACGTCGAAGATGCCTTCCATGCGCTTGGAGTTGGAGAAGGTCGGCGGGTCGATGAAAATCATGTCGAATTCATCGCGGCTCGCTTCCAGCCACGCCATCACGTCACCCTGTTCCAGGCGGTTCTTGTCGGAGAAGCCGTTGAGGGAGAAATTGCGACGCGCCCAGTCCAGATAGGTCTTGGACAGGTCGACGCTGGTGGTGCTGCGCGCGCCGCCCTTGGCAGCATGCACACTGGCTGTGGCGGTGTAGCAATACAGATTGAGGAAGCGCTTGCCCGCCGCTTCCTTCTGGATGCGCATGCGCATCGGGCGATGGTCGAGGAACAGGCCGGTGTCCAGGTAATCGGTGAGGTTGACCAGCAACTTAACCCCGCCTTCACTGACCTCGGTGAACTTGCCTTGGGCACTCTGACGCTCGTATTGCTTGGTGCCGCTCTGACGCTCACGACGCTTGACCACCACACGGCTCTTGTCGACGTTCAGTGCCTGGGGAATTGCCGCCAAGGCATCGAACATGCGCGCCGAGGCTTTTTCCGGGTCGATGGATTTAGGCGCGGCGTATTCCTGTACGTGCACCCAATCGTGGTACAGGTCGATAGCCATGGAGTATTCAGGCATGTCGGCGTCATACACACGGTAGCAATCCACCCCTTCGCGCTTGGCCCATTTGCCCAACAGCTTGAGGTTCTTCTGCAGGCGGTTGGCGAACATCTGCCCGCCTTCGCTCAAGCGCGCCTGTTCCACCACGGGGGCCGGGGCGGGCTTGATCGGGTTGCCGTTCTTGTTGTACTGACGCTCTGCCGGCTCGCTCGGGGCCTGGTCGTAGGCCGCTTGCTCACGTTCGGCCTGGCGCTGTTCAGGAGTGCGGCGCTCACCCGTGACGAACTGATCCGGGTTGACCTTGATCAGCAGCAACTTGCACGGCAATGCGCCGTTCCAGAACGAATACTGTTTGTGGCTACGGATACCCATGCGCTTGCCCAGGTCCGGCGCGCCGGTAAACACCGCCGCTTCCCAGCCCATGCACGCCTGGCGCAGGCGCTCGCCGAGGTTCTGGTAGAGGTACAGCAGGCTGGCTTCATCACCCAGGCGCTCGCCGTAAGGTGGGTTGCAGATGACCAGGCCTTTCTGGTTCTGGTCCGGGCGCGGCTCGAAAGTACCGACTTCGCCTTGGTACACCTTGATCCAATGGCTCAGCCCGGCGCGCTCGATGTTATTGCGAGCAGGCTGGATCAAGCGTGGGTCGGCTTCATAGCCACGCACCCACAACGGCGGCTTGTTCATGCCGATAGCGGCACGCTCAGTGGCTTCTGCGTGCAGTTTTTTCCACAACGCCGGGACGTGGCCCAGCCAGGTGGTGAACCCCCACAGTTCACGATTGAGGTTGGGGGCCATGTCGGCGGCGATCATCGCGCCCTCGACCAGAAAGGTACCCACACCGCACATCGGGTCTGTCAGCGCGCCGCCTTCGGCCGCAATACGCGGCCAGCCGGCGCGGATCAGGATCGCCGCCGCCAGGTTTTCCTTCAGCGGTGCCGCGCCCTGCTGCAGGCGGTAGCCGCGCTGGTGCAGGCTGTGGCCGGAAAGGTCCAGGGACAGGATGGCTTCGCCACGGTCCAGGCGCAGGTGAATGCGCAGGTCAGGGTTAATCTTGTCGATGGACGGACGTTCGCCGGTCGGGGTGCGCAGTTTGTCGACGATCGCATCCTTGACCTTCAGCGCGCCGAAGTGGGTGTTGTCGATGCCCGAGCCGTGCCCGCTGAACTCCACCGCAAGGGTACCGTCGGGGACCATGTGGTCAGCCCATTCGATGTCCAGCACGCCGTGGTAAAGATCCTCGGCGTCCTTCATCGGGAAGCGTTTGAGCACCAGCAACACACGGTTGGCCAGGCGCGACCAGAGGCACAGGCGGTAGGCGGTTTCCATGTCGGCCATGCCGCGCACGGCCGAGGTGTGCTCGCGGGCTTCCTCAAGGCCAAGCCCGACGGCTTCCTCGATCAGCAGGCCTTCGAGGCCCTTGGGGCAGGTGAGGAAGAGTTCAAAACGGTCCGACATGGGACATTCCAGGCTTTTCAGCAATAAGTGAACAGGCGACGCATCGCCGGTTCGGTTTTCAATCAAGCACTTTTCTCGAAGAGTGCTCGCGTGGCACGAATGTGCCGTTCCACCCCGTCTGACGGGCCCTTGAGCCTTTATTGGCGAGGCAGAAGAAGAATGTTGTGCAATAAAAAGAAATATTCCGACCCTTCGTCGAATAATAACCGACTGCAACAGGCGGTCATTCTCACCAAGGGATTAAACCTTTCCTCTGTGCAGGGCACATCATAGCTGGCTTTGCCCTATAAAAGGGGCGAATAACCATCCCAGCTTATGGCTATAGCATCGTTATCGTTACGTGCTTATGACAAAACGATCATTGAATACATGTGACCTATTGGTTAGAACTCAACACAGGTTGGCGCCGTAACGGTGCCGACACATCGGCTCGCCACGCCGGCAGCGAGCCCACCAACGGCAGAAAAACTCTGCCCGGCCTTGGACAAGGCCGAAGGATATCTAGACAGTCAACAAGTGAGGGAAACACCCTATGAGAAGACTTAAGCGTGATCCGTTGGAAAGAGCATTTTTACGCGGATATCAATATGGCGTTCATGGAAAATCCCGTGAGCTTTGCCCATTTACTCTACCGTCGGTACGCCAAGCCTGGATCAACGGCTGGCGAGAAGGACGCGGCGACAACTGGGACGGTATGACTGGCACTGCGGGCATCCACAGACTCAACGAACTTCACGCCGTCGGCTAATCAGGGGCACTTTATTCCGACACACATCTCTGAACGAGTAACGACTTAACCACGCGCGCCCCATCCGGGCGGCGGGCTTCGGCCCAGGGGCTCCTTTATGGAGCCCTTTTTATTGCCCCGCAGATTGTCAGCGCAAGGCAGCGATGGCATCCACCGACTGGCGAATCAACGCCGGCCCTTTATAGATAAAGCCGGAGTACAACTGCACCAGGCTGGCGCCAGCCGCGATCTTCTCGGCCGCGTGCTTGCCTTCGGTAATACCGCCCACCGCGATGATCGGCAAACGCCCGGCCAACTCGGCCGCCAGCACCTTGACGATATGGGTGCTCTTGTCACGCACTGGCGCGCCCGACAGGCCGCCCGCCTCGTCACCATGGGCCAGGCCTTCGACGCCCACGCGGCTGAGGGTGGTATTGGTTGCAATCACCGCGTCCATCCCTGAATCCACCAGGGCCTGGGCCACCAGTACGGTTTCTTCATCGCTCATGTCCGGCGCGATCTTGATGGCCAGGGGCACACGCTTGCCGTGACGCACGGCCAGGTCTTCCTGGCGCTGGCGCAAGGCTTCGAGCAGTTGCTTGAGGGAATCGCCAAATTGCAGGCTGCGCAGGCCCGGAGTGTTGGGCGAGCTGACGTTGACGGTGACATAGCTGGCGTGGGCGTAGACCTTGTCCAGGCATATCAGGTAGTCATCCACCGCACGTTCCACAGGGGTGTCAAAGTTCTTGCCGATGTTGATACCCAGGATGCCGGTGTATTTCGCCGCCTGAACCCGCGACAGCAGATGGTCGACGCCGAGGTTATTGAAGCCCATGCGATTAATGATCGCCTCCGCTTCCGGCAGGCGGAAAATGCGGGGCTTGGGGTTGCCCGGTTGCGGTCGTGGGGTCACGGTGCCGATTTCGACAAAGCCGAAACCCAACTGCGCAAACCCGTCGATGGCGGCGCCGTTCTTGTCCAGGCCGGCTGCCAGCCCGACCGGGTTGGGGAAGTCGAGCCCCATCACCGACACCGGCATTTTCGCCGGTGCCTTGCATACCAGGCCATTGAGCCCCAGGCGGCCACCAGCACCGATCAGGTCCAGAGACAGATCGTGGGAGGTTTCCGGGGAGAGTTTGAACAACAGCTGGCGGGCCAGGTTATACATGGGCGGGCTAGACTCGGATGGCGGTAAAAGGTGGCGGTGATTATAGCCGCGGCGGTGGGTTGCATGCGAGGCATGACACTCGATCTCATTGACGCTGCGCCATCAAGGCCTCATAGCGCACCCAGATCCTCTCGGCGTAGCGCAGGCGTAATGCCTCACGCTGAGGGCCGGGGCCGGGCCCAACGTTGTAAGCGCCCACTGCCGTCCAGTTGTAGCCAAAACGCTGTATAAAATCGGCAAGAATCGAGGCGCCTACTTCCACCGACAGGCAAGGTTCGTTCAACAACCGCTCTTCGGTAATACCCTGCTTGAGCAAACGAGGCAGGTGAATGCTGTTTATCTGCATCAAGCCAATATCCCGTGTGCCGTTTCGGTTGCTGTAGTTCATCGCTTGCGCACGGGAACCCGACTCGACTGAGGCGATAGCCTGCAGTAACTCTGGCTCGAGATCGTAGCGGCTGGCCGCCTCTTCCCAGCAATAGGCCCATGCCGGGTTACAGCCCATCAGCACACTGAACAACAGGCCTCTGCCCCCGACCCTAACTTTTAACATTACTGGCCTGACCACAGACGGCGCACAGGTGCAGGACAGCCCTCGGTTGATCACCCACCCGTACCGGGCATGTAAAGCGATAGCCCTTGCCATAAATAGTCTTGATAAAGCCTTTGTCGGCCCTCAAATGCTTGCGCAGGGAATAAATACAACGCGTAAGTGACTCATCGGCTACCTCGCCCCGAGGCCAGGCCAGTTCCAGCAAGCGGTCCTTGGTCATCAGTGCGCCACCGGAGGCCAGCAGCAACCTCAGCACCTGCCCCTCCTTGGGAGGCAGCTGTATATCCGCATCCGCGCCTATCAAACGACCATCGCCGTGCAAGGTCCAGCGAGCGAAGACCAGGGATGCCGCCGCTTCTTGCGTCACGACGGCCATACGCACCTCTGTATCGACTACTGACATTCAAATCCTTACTGTGTGAACCGGCTCACCTGCCATTGGCACGACTATAAAAACCGCCCCGCAGACTCGCGTTAGGAAAAAACCCATTCAATGGTTTTTTTTGGGCCGCTGCCGGTCAGACAAATCGCTTGCACCCCTTATCGCGACAGCCACTCCTGGAAAGTCTCCTGCAACTCAACCCCTAGCCGGTCCTCCAACTGCACCAACTCACCTAACGCCATCAGTTGTCCATTGACCCGCACCTCCACACATCGTGTGACGCCTGGGTCCAAGGGCAGCACCTTTCCCGGCGCGAACGCGGCCAAACGCTTGCGGCTGATCAATCGCTCCTGCAGCAGTATTTCCAGGTGCATGGACAAATGCCTTTTCAGGGGGAAAACTCGCGCTCCGTCCGTAGGAACGCACGTTGCACACGCTCATATTGCGCGGCGGTCAACTGAGGTGGCCCGGCCTGCGGGTCGCCACCACCGGCATGCGCCTGCCCTGGCAAGGTTTCACTCAGCACCTGGGCCACATCCAGCTCGGCCAGCAGTTTCTCGATAACTTTCACCTGGGCAGGCGAGCCCTTGATCAACACACTGTTGGTATCCGGATAGGCCAGCAACGCAAGGCGGCCGTCGGCCAACCGGACCCTCTGCGCCAGGGATAGCCGGGCATGGATCATCGAGAGCATGCCTGGTACCAGGCCCCTGTTGGTACCCACGCCGTGCGGGTGATCTTCCACCGGGAAATTGACCACTTGCACCACGCCAAATGCAGGCGGGCGCTCTGGCAACTTGCGAGGGGGTCGATCCATCAGTTGCGTCAGCCGCAATATATGATCGACATAGCTGGGAGGCCCGGACACGTAGAACATGCGAGCCCCGTTTGGGCGCAGCGGATAACGCGGCTCATCCAGCCCTGCACGCCGCATGATGCCACGCAGCCTGTCGACACTAATATGTTGCAGCGCCACCGCCGAGCTTCTCGCTTCGTCGGCAGCGTAGACGTGCAACACTTGGCCATCGCTGTGCCAGATCAAGCCTTCGCGCGCGGCGAGCGTTTCAATGACCTGTTGCGGCGCCGCAAAATCGAACGCTCCGCTCACCTGCCTACTAGCCACGGCACGGCTGGTCACCACGGGCAGGCCCAATGACACAGACAACGCAGCAAAGAAAGCCGGCAGCCCCTCATCCTGTGCCTGGTACACCTCGCCACAGGCCGTGCGACTGCCCAGCAACAGCGCGGCGCACAGCAGCACGCTGTACAGCCAGCGGCAATTGAGGGTTGCGAGGAAATCAGCGTGCACCGTGGGAATGCCTGGCGGTCTGGCCTGAGGAAGCGGCCATACTGCGAGGCGCACGAGGTTCAATCATGATGGAAAGTTGACGGCCAGTTGCACCGGCCCACCCATGGCATGTGCCTTGCTATGCACTCTGTATCAGGCTCGCACCAACGGCGGTACGGGCCTACGGACAGAGGCGTCGTTTCCCTGCAATGGCCTGTAACGCCAGCCTGGGAAACGGCGCTTTTTTTTCAGAAAAGGCAGGTATTGATGAACGATCCGCTGGCTTGGGTACACGGCAGCGATGCCCCGGAAAAGAGCAGCCTGGACCTTGGGTTCATGGCCCTGACCGATTGCGCCTCGTTGGTGGTCGCCGCCACCCAGGGCTTCGCCCAACCTTACGGCCTCACACTCAACCTCAAGCGCCAGGCGTCCTGGGCCAACCTGCGCGATAAGCTGGTCAGCGGTGAACTCGACGCCGCCCACAGTCTCTACGGGCTGATCTATGCCGTACACCTGGGCATCGGCGGCGTCGCCGCCAGCCCCATGGCAGTGCTGATGGGGCTGAACCAGAATGGCCAGGGCATCAACCTGTCCCACGGCCTGCAACAGCAAGGCGTGATCACTCCTGAGGCGTTGAAAGGCCATGTGCACCAAAGCCGGACAAAACTGACCTTCGCTCAGACGTTTCCCACCGGCACCCATGCCATGTGGTTGTACTACTGGCTGGCGAGCCAAGGCATTCATCCATTGCAGGATGTGAACAGTGTGGTGGTGCCGCCGCCGCAAATGGTGGCGCACCTGCAAGCCGGACGCATCGACGGACTTTGCGTGGGTGAACCCTGGTGCGCCAGCGCAGTGCAACAAAACCAGGGCTTTACCCTGGCGACCAGCCAGGCAATCTGGCCGGACCACCCGGAAAAAGTCCTGGGCTGCACCCAAGCCTTCGCTGACGCGTACCCCAATACCGCACGCGTACTGGTCATGGCGATCCTCGAGGCCAGCCGGTTTATCGAGCAGAGCCGTGAAAACCGCCGCTCTACCGCCCAGTTGCTCAGTGCCAGTGAATACCTCGACGCACCTGTGGCCTGCATCGAACCGCGCCTGCTGGGGCACTATGACGATGGCCTGGGCAACCACTGGCAGGATCCCCATGCACTGCGCTTTTTCGCCGACGGCGAGGTGAACCTGCCTTACCTCAGCGATGGCATGTGGTTCATGACCCAGTTCCGGCGCTGGGGCTTGCTGCGGGAAGACCCTGACTACCTGGGCGTTGCCCGGCAAGTTCAGCAATTGGCACTGTATCGCCAGGCTGCCGAGGCGCTGGGCATTAACGCAGGCGACTCGGACATGCGCCGCAGCCAGTTGCTCGACGGCAAGACCTGGGACGGCAGCGACCCCGCTGGCTACGCCCGCAGCTTCCACCTGCATGCCCTGGCCGATGATGCCAATCGCCAAGCGCTGCGCTGACAGGAGCCCGACGATGCTGCGAATCCTGTTGATCAACGACACCCCGCGCAAGGTCGGGCGCCTCAAGGCCGCATTGACCGAGGCCGGCTTCGAGGTGATCGATGAGTCCGGCTTGACCATCGACCTGCCCGCACGCGTCGAAACAGTGCGTCCTGATGTGATCCTGATCGATACCGAGTCACCCGGGCGCGATGTGATGGAGCAAGTGGTGCTGGTCAGCCGCGATCAGCCACGGCCCATCGTGATGTTCACCGACGAGCACGACCCTAATGTGATGCGCCAGGCCATCAAGTCCGGCGTCAGTGCCTATATCGTCGAAGGCATCCAGGCCCAGCGCCTGCAACCGATCCTCGATGTGGCCATGGCGCGCTTCGAGAGTGACCAGGCCCTGCGCGCCCAGCTCCATGCCCGCGACCAGCAACTGGCCGAGCGCAAGCGCATCGAGTTGGCCAAGGGCCTGCTGATGAAGATGAAGAGCTGCAACGAGGAAGAGGCCTACACCCTGATGCGCCGCCAGGCCATGAGCCGTCAACAGAAACTGATCCAGGTGGCGGAGCAGATTATTGCCATGAGCGAGTTGCTCGGCTGATCTGGCTCAGCTCTTGCTAAAGAATTATCACAGGTAGCCAACGGCGGTTGCCCCTTCACGACAAAGACGTCGCCCACCCGGTTTGCCCTCGCGAACCCGGTGGCGGCGTTTTTTCGTTTCTAGACCCCCAACCGTTGAGGTGCGTGATGAAATCAAGCTTCTGGAAATCCGGGCACACCCCGACCCTGTTTGCCGCGTTCCTGTATTTCGACCTGAGCTTCATGGTCTGGTACCTGCTGGGCCCCCTGGCGGTGCAGATTGCCGCTGATTTGCACCTGACCACCCAACAGCGCGGCCTGGTGGTGGCCACCCCAATCCTGGCGGGCGCGGTACTGCGCTTCTTGATGGGGATGCTGGCCGACAAGCTGTCGCCCAAGACCGCCGGGCTGATTGGCCAGGTGATTGTGATCGTGGCGCTGTTCTGCGCCTGGAAACTGGGGATCCACAGCTACGAACAAGCGCTGCTGCTGGGCATGTTCCTGGGCATGGCCGGTGCGTCCTTCGCGGTCGCCCTGCCTTTGGCGTCACAGTGGTACCCCGCGGAGCACCAGGGCAAGGCGATGGGCATCGCCGGCGCCGGTAACTCCGGCACCGTGTTTGCGGCGTTGCTGGCGCCCGTGCTGGCGGCCGCCTTTGGTTGGAGCAATGTATTCGGCTTTGCGCTGATCCCACTGGTGCTGACCCTGATCGTATTCGCCTGGCTTGCGCGCAATGCGCCTGAACGGCCGAAAGCCAAATCCATGGCCGACTACTTCAAGGCCCTGGGCGACCGCGACAGCTGGTGGTTCATGTTTTTCTACAGCGTGACCTTCGGCGGGTTTATCGGCCTGGCCAGCGCCCTGCCCGGCTACTTCAACGACCAGTACGGCCTGAGCCCGGTGACCGCCGGCTATTACACCGCCGCCTGTGTGTTCGGCGGCAGCCTGATGCGCCCATTGGGTGGCGCCCTGGCAGACCGGTTCGGCGGGATCAAGACCCTGCTCGGCATGTACAGCGTGGCGGTGATCTGCATTGCGGCAGTGGGGTTCAACCTGCCCAGTTCCTACGCGGCGCTGGCGCTTTTCGTCTGCACCATGCTCGGCCTGGGCGCTGGCAATGGGGCGGTATTCCAACTGGTGCCGCAGCGTTTTCGCAGTGAGATCGGCGTCATGACCGGCCTGATCGGCATGGCCGGTGGCATCGGTGGCTTCGCCCTTGCGGCGGGCATGGGCGCGATCAAGCAGAGTACTGGCAGCTATCAACTGGCCCTGTGGTTGTTCGCCAGCCTCGGTGTGTTGGCCTGGTTCGGCCTGCATGGGGTGAAACGGCGCTGGAGAACCACCTGGGGTTCGGCCGCCGTGACCGCCGCCCGCGTCTGATGAGCCTGCAACTGAGCGTCGCCCAGGCCAGTGCCATCGGCCCGCGCAGCGAGAACCAGGATGCGCTTCGGGTGGTCACGCCCATGGCGGAACTGGCCGCGAGCAAAGGCTACCTGTGCGCGCTGGCCGACGGCGTCAGCCAGTGCGCCGACGGTGGCCTGGCCGCACGCTCGACCCTGCAGGCCCTGGCCCTGGACTACTACGCTACGCCACAGACCTGGGGCGTGGCCCAGGCGCTGGAGCGCTTGTTACTGGCGCAGAATCGCTGGTTGCAAGCCAACGGCGGCGGCCAACCGTTGCTCACCACCCTAAGCGCCCTGGTGTTTCGCGGCCAGCGTTTCACCCTGGCCCATGTCGGTGATTGCCGGGTGTATCGTTGGCTTGACGGAGAGTTGCAACGCATCAGTGAAGACCATGTGTGGGAACAGCCGGGCATGCAGCATGTACTCAAGCGCGCCCTCGGCCTGGATCAGCACTTGGTGCTGGACTTCCTCGATGGTCCATTGCGCGAGGGCGAGTGTTTCCTGCTACTCAGCGATGGGGTGTGGGCCACGCTGGGCGATCACAGCATCGGCGCGATCCTGCGCGAACAAAGCGACCTCGAGCTGGCCGTCAACACCCTGGTCAACGCCGCCCACCTGGCGGGTAGTCAAGACAACGCCAGCGCCTTGCTGGTGCGCATCGATCAACTCGGCGCGGCCACCCTCGGCGACGCCTTGGTGCAGTTGCAGCAATGGCCACTGCCGCCACCGCTGAAAGTCGGGCAAACCTTTGAAGGCTGGCAGGTGCAAAGCGTGCTGGCGCAGAGTCGGCAGTCGCTGCTGTACCGCGTGCACGACGCCCAGGGGCAACCCTGGCTGCTCAAGACCTTGCCGTTGCGTTGCGACGATACCGACGCCGCCCAGGCCTTGTTATCGGAGGAATGGTTTCTGCGCCGGGCCGCCGGCCGGGCCTTTCCCGAAGTGCATGCCGCCAGTGGCCGTCAGCATTTGTACTACGTGATGCGCGAATACGCCGGGCAAACCCTGGCCCAACTGTTCCAACAACAGGGCCCGCTGCCGTTGGCACAATGGCAGTCGATTGCCGAACGCTTGCTGCGCGCCGTGGGCCTGTTGCATCGCCGGCAGATCCTGCACCGCGACATCAAGCCAGAAAACCTGCTGCTGGGAGAAGATGGCGAACTGCGAGTGCTGGACTTCGGCCTGGCCTATTGCCCCGGGCTCTCCGAGGACCGTGCGCACCTGCTGCCCGGCACCCCGAGTTTCATCGCGCCCGAGGCGTTCGCTGGCGAGCAGCCTACGGCACAACAGGACTTATATAGCGTCGGCGTGACCTTGTATTACCTGCTGACTGGGCATTACCCCTACGGTGAAATCGAGGCCTTCCAACGGCCCAGGTTTTCCCAACCCGTCAGCGCCAGCCGTTATCGCCCCGACTTGCCGGAATGGTTGCCACACAGCCTGGAACGAGCGGTGACCGCTGTCTCGGCCCAACGTTATGAAACCGCCGAAGAATGGCTGTTGGTGCTGGAACAGGCCGATCGCCGCGAATTGAGCGTACGCCCACGCCCTTTGCTCGAACGCGAACCCTTGAAAGTCTGGCAGACCCTGGCGATGGCTTCGCTGCTACTCAATCTGGTGCTGCTGTACTGGCTGATGCACCACTAGCGGGCAGAATCCGCCAACTCTCCGTGTAAACGCCCACTAAACCTGGGCTATAGGGACTTGGCACAGCTGCTGCATTAACGTTCTCAACACCCCACATATAGCCGCTCCTTCAACGACGAAGGGCCGAGCTTCCCGAGAGAACGGGACCAGGACAAAGGCGTCCTCGCTAGCTGACTAGCGGGGATGCCTTTTTTGTTTGCGCACGATTTGTCGAGCCATTGCGGAGAACGACATGAAAAAACTCAAACTGGTGATGATCGGCAACGGCATGGCCGGGGTTCGCACCCTTGAAGAACTGCTCAAGCTGAGCAACGAGCTGTACGACATCACCGTGTTCGGCGCCGAGCCTCACACCAACTACAACCGCATCCTGCTGTCGCCGGTACTGGCCGGTGAACAAACCTTCGAAGAGATCGTGCTCAACGACCTGGATTGGTACCTGGACAACAACGTCAAGTTGCTGCTCAACCGCAAAGTGGTGCAGATCGACCGGGTCAAGCGCAAAGTCATCGCCGAAGACGGCAGCGAGGCCGAATATGACCGCCTGCTGATCGCCACCGGGTCCACGCCGTTTATCCTGCCAATTCCCGGCAACAGCTTGCAGGGCGTGATTGGTTACCGCGACATTGCCGATACACAGGCGATGATAGACACCGCCAAGACCCACAAGCATGCGGTGGTGATCGGCGGCGGCCTGCTCGGCCTGGAAGCGGCCAACGGCCTGATGCTGCGCGGCATGCACGTGACGGTGGTGCACATCGGTGAATGGCTGCTGGAGCGGCAACTGGACAAGACCAGCGGCCAGCTACTGCAAACCGAACTGGAAAGTCGCGGCCTGGTGTTTCGCCTGTGCGAGCAAACCCAGGCCCTGCACGATGCCGGCAATGGCCGCGTCGGCTCGGTGCAGTTCAAGAATGGCGACATCATCCCGGCCGACCTGGTGGTGATGGCTGCCGGCATCCGCCCCAATACCGAACTCGCGGAAAAGTCCGGCATCCCCTGCAACCGTGGGATCCTGGTCAACGACACAATGCAAACCTACGACCCGCGTATCTATGCGATCGGTGAATGCGCCAGCCATCGCGGCATCGCCTATGGCCTGGTGGCACCCTTGTTCGAACAGGCCAAGGTCTGCGCCAACCACCTGGCCCAATTGGGCTTTGCCACTTACAAAGGCTCGGTGACCTCGACCAAGCTGAAAGTCACCGGCATCGACCTGTTCTCCGCCGGCGACTTCATGGGCGGCGAAGGCACCGAGACCATCACGCTCTCCGACCCGATTGGCGGCGTGTACAAGAAGCTGGTGATCAAGGACGACATCCTGGTCGGCGCCTGCCTGTACGGCGATACCGCCGATGGCGGCTGGTATTTCCGCCAGATCCGTGAGAACCACGCCATCGGTGAAATCCGCGATCATCTGATGTTCGGTGAAAATGCACTCGGCGATGTCGGCCACCAAGGCCAGGACAAAGCCATGAGCATGGCCGACAGCGCCGAAGTCTGCGGCTGCAACGGCGTGTGCAAGGGCACCATCGTCAAGGCGATCCAGGAACAAGGGCTGTTCAGTGTCGATGAGGTGAAAAAACACACCAAGGCCGCCAGTTCCTGCGGCTCCTGTGCCGGGCTGGTCGAGCAGATCCTGATCAACACCGTGGGCGGCGCCGCCGACGTCAAACCCAAAAGTGAAAAAGCCATCTGTGGCTGCAGCGACCTCAACCACGGGCAGATCCGCCAGGCCATCCGCGAGCAGCACCTGCTGACCATCGACAGCACCATGCGCTACCTGAACTGGCGCACCCCCAATGGCTGCGCCACCTGCCGCCCGGCCCTCAACTATTACCTGATCTCCACCTGGCCCGGCGAAGCCAAGGACGACCCGCAATCGCGGCTGATCAACGAACGGGCCCACGCCAATATTCAAAAAGACGGCACCTACTCTGTGGTCCCACGGATGTGGGGCGGCGTGACCAATCCTTCGGAGTTGCGCCGCATCGCCGATGTGGCCGACAAGTACAACGTGCCGATGGTCAAGGTCACCGGCGGCCAGCGCATTGACTTGCTCGGTATCAAGAAGCAGGACTTGCCAGGGGTATGGAAGGACCTGGATATGCCGTCCGGGCATGCCTATGGCAAATCCATCCGCACCGTCAAAACCTGTGTGGGCAGCGAGTTCTGCCGGTTTGGCACGCAGAACTCGACGCAACTGGGCATCGAGCTGGAGCATGACCTGTTCAATATGTGGTCGCCCCACAAGGTCAAGTTGGCGGTCTCCGGGTGCCCACGCAACTGCTCGGAAGCGGGCATCAAGGACGTAGGCATTATCGGTGTCGACTCGGGCTGGGAGATGTACATCGGTGGCAACGGCGGGATCAAGACCGAAGTCGCGGAGTTCTTCGTCAAGGTGAAGACCGCAGAGGAAGTGCGCGAATACAACGGCGCATTCCTGCAGCTATACCGCGAAGAAGCCTTCTACCTGGAGCGCACCGTGCACTACCTGCAGCGGGTGGGCATGGAGCATATCAAGAAGGCTGTGCTGGAAGACCCGGCCCGCCGCCAGGCCCTCAATGAGCGTTTGCAGTTCTCGTTGTCATTCGAGCAGGACCCGTGGAAAGAACGCCTGGAACAGCCGCTGCTGAAAAAGGAATTCGACGTGATCCCCGTCAAACAACTGGAGGTCTCGCTATGAACTGGCTGGATATCTGCGCGCTCGATGAAATCAACGCCCTGGGCTCGCGCATCATCAGCGGGCCGAAAGGTGACATTGCGATTTTTCGCACCAGTGACGATGAAGTCTTTGCCCTCGACGACCGCTGCCCACACAAAGGCGGGCCGCTGTCCCAAGGCTTGATCTACGGCAAGCGGGTGGCCTGCCCGCTGCACAACTGGCAGATCGACCTGGCGACTGGCCAAGCCCAGGCCCCGGATATCGGCTGCGCCCACCATCATCAAGCCCGGGTCGAAAACGGCCGGGTGATGCTGGCTCTGCGGGACGCGGGTTGATGAACCGCCAGACCACCGCGTCCACCTGTTGTTATTGCGGGGTGGGCTGCGGCGTGCTGATCGAGCATGACGGCGAACAGATCCTGGGGGTGCAAGGCGACCCCAGCCATCCGGCCAACTTCGGCAAGTTGTGCAGCAAAGGCGCGAGCCTGCACCTGACCGGCGACTTGAGCGCCCGTGCTCTTTACCCGCAATTGCGCTTGGGCAAAGAACTGGCGCGCACCCGCACCGACTGGGACACCGCCCTGGACCACGCGGCCAACGTGTTCGCCGATACTATTGCCGAACACGGGCCCGACAGTGTGGCGTTCTATATCTCCGGGCAACTGCTGACCGAGGACTACTACAGCTTCAACAAGCTGGCCCGCGCATTGGTGGGCACCAATAATATCGACAGCAATTCTCGGCTGTGCATGTCTTCGGCGGTGGTCGGCTACAAGCGCAGCCTGGGCGCCGATGCGCCGCCGTGCAGCTATGAAGACCTGGAAAACAGCGACTGCGTGATGATCGTCGGCAGCAATATGGCCTACGCCCACCCGGTATTGTTCCGACGCCTGGAGCAAGCCAAGGCGCAACGCCCGCAGATGAAAGTGCTGGTGATTGACCCTCGGCGTACCGACACCTGCGACTTGGCCGACCTGCACTTGGCCATCTTGCCGGGAACGGATGTGGCGTTGTTCCACGGCATTTTGCATTTACTGCTGTGGGAAGACTGGGTCGACCGTGCGTTTATCCAGGCCCATACCGAAGGCCTGGCCGAACTCAAGCGCCTGGTGCATGACTACACGCCGCAGATGGTCACGCAGCTGTGCGGCATCAGCGTCGAACAGCTGCGCCTGTGCGCACAGTGGGTCGGCACCTCCAGCAGCTTTTTGTCGCTGTGGTGCATGGGGCTTAACCAATCCACCGCTGGCAGCGCCAAAAACAGCGCGTTGATCAACCTGCATCTAGCCACGGGGACCATTGGCCGGCCGGGCTGCGGGCCGTTTTCCCTGACCGGCCAACCGAACGCCATGGGCGGGCGCGAAACCGGCAGCCTGTCCAACTTGCTGCCGGGCCACCGCGAAGCGGCCAACCCTGAACACCGCGCTGAAGTAGCGGCCTATTGGGGCGTGGAACAACTGCCCGCGACTACGGGCCTTACCGCCATCGAACTGTTTGAACAGGTGCAGGCTGGCAAGATCAAGGCGTTGTGGATCGCCTGTACCAACCCAGCCCAATCGCTGCCCGACCAGAACGCGGTGCGTGCCGCCTTGGCCGCGTGCCCGTTCGTGGTGTTACAGGAAGCGTTTCGTACCACCGAAACCGCCGCCTATGCCGACCTGCTACTGCCCGCCGCCAGTTGGGGTGAAAAAGACGGCACGGTGACCAACTCCGAGCGGCGTATTTCCCACGTGCGCCGTGCCATCAACCCACCGGGTGAAGCACGCGCGGATTGGGCGATCACGGTGGATTTCGCACAGCGCCTGGAGCGTCGTCTGCGTCCGGGGTTGCCGAGCCTGTTCGCCTTTGAGCAAGCGGCGCAGCTGTTTGATGAATTCAAGCCACTGACCCAAGGCCGTGACCTGGATATGTCCGGCATCAGCCACTCCCTGCTCGACCGGCTCGGCCCGCAGCAGTGGCCCTTTCCCGAGGGTGCGCAAGCGGGTACGTCGCGCCTGTACACCGACGGCATTTTCCCTACTGACACGGGCCGGGCGCGATTTGTCGCCGAGCCTTACCGCGCCGCCAAGGAACAGCGCGATGCGCGATTCCCCCTGACCCTGATCACCGGTCGCCTGCGTGATCAATGGCACGGGATGAGCCGCACCGGCACGGCAGCGCAGCTGTTCGGGCACGTCAGTGAAGCATTGTTGAGCCTGCATCCGGATGAGCTACGCCGCCACCGCTTCAAAGAGGGTGACCTGGTCAGCCTGAAAAGCCGTCGCGGCAGCGTGATCGTCGCCGTCGGCAGCGATGACAGTGTGCGTCCCGGCCAAGCGTTTCTGCCCATGCACTGGGGCGACCGCTTTCTCAAGGGCGGCGTCAATACCCTCACTCAACCGGCGTTCGACCCATTGTCCAAACAGCCGGAGCTCAAGCACAGCGGCGTGCGCCTGGAAGCAGTGCAACTGCCGTGGCAGCTGTTTGCGCTGATCGAAGGCGATGTACAGCAACACTTCGAAGCCTTGCGTCCACTGTGTGAAACCTTTGCCTACGTCAGCCTGAGCCTGGCTGGCCGTGAACGCCCCGCGCTACTGGTGCGCGCCGCGCATACCGAGGCGCCCGACCTGCAACTCTTGACCCGTATCGACCAACTGCTGGGCCTCAACGACGGCCCGGTAATGGCCTATGACGACCCGCGCCGCTCAATCGGCAAGCGCGTAAAAATCGAGAAAGGTCGCATCACGGCCCTGCGCCTGGCCGGCGAAACCCTGGCCCGTCACTGGCTGCAAAGCCTGTGGCTGGAAGGCCGGGCCGACGAGCAACTGCGGCGCTGGTTACTGGCGCCCTTGAGCGCGCCGCCGGGCGGTACCACGGCCAGCAACAAGATTGTGTGCAACTGCAAGAACGTCAGCGAAAACGCCGTGTGTGCCGGTATCGGCAGCGGCCTGGACCTGGATGGCCTCAAACAGGCCCTGGGCTGCGGCACCCAATGCGGCTCCTGCGTGCCGGAAATCAAACGTCTTTTGGCCAGCAACCCGCAGCCAATCGCCATCAGTGTGTAAGGGGAACAACATGAGCGCAAAAGTGTGGCTGGTAGGCGCAGGACCAGGTGACCCGGAGTTACTGACCCTGAAAGCGGTACGGGCTCTGCAGGCAGCGGACGTCGTGCTGATTGATGATCTGGTCAACCCGGCAGTACTGGAACACTGCGCCAACGCTCGGGTGATTACCGTCGGCAAGCGCGGGGGATGTCGTTCTACCCCGCAGGATTTTATTCACCGCCTGATGTTGCGTTATGCACGCCAGGGTAAGTGCGTAGTACGCCTTAAAGGCGGTGACCCGTGTATTTTTGGCCGCGGTGGCGAGGAGGCAACCTGGCTGCGCGAGCGTGGAATCGAGGTGGAATTGGTCAATGGCATCACCTCAGGGCTGGCCGGGGCGACCCAGTGTGACATCCCTTTGACCTTGCGCGGAGTGAGCCGTGGAGTGACCTTGGTCACCGCGCATACCCAGGATGACAGTAGCTTGAACTGGCGTGCGCTGGCGGAGGGTGGAACCACGCTGGTGGTATATATGGGCGTGGCCAAGCTGGAAGAAATCCGCGAACAGCTGCTCAACGGCGGCATGGCTGCGGATATGCCGGTGGCAATGATCGAAAACGCTTCATTGCCCCAGCAACGCGAATGCCGCAGCTCCCTGGCGGCCATGCATGAAGCTGCAAAAGCCTTTGCACTGAAGAGCCCCGCCATCCTGGTGATTGGCCAGGTTGCCGGCGCCGCACAGATGGCTAGCATCGCCGCTGCGGCAAGCGCCTGAGGCAAATCGCAGGCGAAAAAAAGCCCGGCCTGAGCCGGGCTTTTCTTTACTACTCAGTAATTACTGAGCGGTAGCTTCAACCGACGCTTCTACGCGACGGTTAACAGCGCGACCAGCTTCAGTTGCGTTGTCAGCAACTGGGCGGGATTCGCCGTAACCAACAGCAGTTACACGGCTAGGAGCAACGCCGTCTTTAACCAGGACTTGCTTAACAGCGTCAGCACGACGCTGGGACAGCTTCTGGTTGTAAGCGTCTGGACCTACGGAGTCAGTGTGACCAGCAACTTCTACGTTGGTAGCTGGGTACTGAGCCATGAAGTCGGCCAGGTTTTTAACGTCGCCGTAGCTGTTAGGCTTAACAACAGCCTTGTCGAAGTCGAACTTAACGTCCAGCTCAACACGAACAACCTGAGCAACCGGAGCTTCTGGCTCTGGAACTGGCTCTGGAGCAGGTGCTGGGGTAGGAGCTGGAGCAGCTGCGCCAGCGTTACCGCCGAAGTTCACGCCCAGGCCAACCAGTGCGGAGTAGTCCCACTTGCCGTTGTCCAGACCGTAGTCAGCTTCAACACCAGCACGAGCGTACAGGTTGTTGGTGAAGTAGTACTTCACGCCGGTACCGATGGTAGCGAAAGTGGTCTGGTCGCGACCGCTGTGGCCGTCAGCCTGAACGTTGGTACGGCTCTGGTGGCCGAAACCGCCTTCAACGTATGGACGCAGGCTATCAACGCCAGCCTGACCGAAGTGGTACTGAGCAACGAGGCTGCCAGTGTCACCTTTGATCTTCTGGTTGCCAGTGCCGTCGTTCGAACGGGTGTGGTTGGTCTTGTCGTACGACAGATTCAACGACAGATCGTCGGTCAGGAAGTAACCAATGCGAGCGCCTGGGTTGAAGCCGTCTTCGATGTGCTTAACGCTATCGTTGTACTGCTTCTTGTAGAACAGCTCGCCTTCAACTGCGCCTTGGCCTTGTGCCAGAACGCCGAAAGAAGTAGCGGCAATAAGAGAACCAATGGCCAAGCCCAAGGTGTTTTTCAGTTTCATCCGTTAAATCCCCATCTGGTGATTGTAAAGCAGTCCCACAAACCGGGGGACAACTCGGCGACAAGTCTAACAGAACTTGCCTACACGTAAGAGATATTTGCTACGCACTAAGTTTCAGTCTCGCCCGCAAATTTCTCACGTAATTTATCAAGAGCACGCTTGTACCGCATTTTTGTAGCACTCAAACCCATATGCATGATGTCAGCGATTTCCTGAAATTCCAGCTCTGCGACAAATCGAAGCACCAGAATTTCGCGGTCAATCGGGTTCACATGCACCAACCAGCGATCAAGTCCGCCCTTTTCCTCGGGTGCCGGCGCCTTCTCTTCAGACGCCTCCTCAAGGGGGTCCAGACTCAAAGCGTCCATCAAGCGACGCTTTCGCCGTTCCTTCCGATACTGCGTGATGCACTCGTTGTACGTGATGCTGTACAGCCAGGTCTTGAACTTCGATTTGCCCTCGAAGTTCTTCAGGCCGTATAGCACCTTGAGCATCACTTCCTGACAGACATCATCCGCGTCTCTATCGTTCCCCAAATACCTTGAACAAACGTTGAACAGAGTGCGTTGATACCTGCGCATCAATTCTTCGTACGCGCGTGTTACGTGAAACAGCTCCGTGTGCGAGCGCGCGACCAACTCCTCATCAGAGAGCTCACGGGGGTCATAGCGCATGGACAGCGTTTGGGCTTTATTCAAAACAAGTCGTGCCGACAGTCAGGTCAATGTCCGCTGCAACCCGGTCACCCGGGTTTGCGGCGGCGTACATTAGCAGGATTTGCCGGATTAGCGGCTACTGACCTGCTGCTCCAGGAGAATCCGGTTGGACAGCGACACCAGTTCCCCGTCATCGGTCAGCACGGTCGTCTTGACTGTGCCGATCTCCTCGATTTGCCCTTCGACCTCGCCCACACGCACCTGTTGCCCAACTTGATACAGCTCACGCACATAGATTCCCGCAAGAATCTGACCGGCAATTTCCCGGCTTCCCAACCCCATGGCCAGCGCAACTGCCAGACCAACGGTAATCAAAACAATCACAATCACGTGGTTGAGCAGGTCAGTTTTGACCTCCAACTGGCTGATCGCGACGGAAATACTGATGATGATCACCAGCCCCTGGGCAATTCGTCCCAGGCCCGCTGCGTAGTCCAACCCCACGCCTTCGGCGGCCCCGCGCACCAGCCCGTTGGCCAGTTGCGCGAGTAAAACCCCCACCAGCAGCACCAGCGCGCCGCCGAAAACTTTCGGCAAATACAGTGCCAGCATGTCGAGCGTAGCTGAAACTCGCTCAAGTCCAAGGGACTGCGCTGCAGAAACCAGAAAAATAAGTAGAACGAACCAATAGACGATCTTGCCGATCAGGGTCGAAATCGGTACTTGCAACCCTGCGCGGCCGAGCAACTTGGTCAGGCCAGTGCCCGCCATCAGGCGATCGAGCCCCAGTTTGGCGAGCAATTTGGACAGCAGGGTATCGAGCAGCTTGGCCACGACAAAACCCAGCAATACCAGGACCAGGGCACCAAACAGGTTGGGAATGAAATTCGCCACCTTGGTCCACAATGCGGTCATCGCGGTGACCAGGCTCTGGGTCCAGAGATCAAGTTCCATATTCAATCAGCCTTATCAGCAGTGCTAGCAAGAGGTTTACGACGGGAAACCGGTGACACATGGGCCGAACCATTGTTCAGGGCCATCATCAACGCCGGCAACCACCGCCCGAGCAGACCGAACAGGTCACCCGCCCCTACCTGACGGTTGGCGGTTTTCAGTACGCGGCCCAGGCAGGCATCGTCATCACGGTTGGATGGCGAAGCATTGAGCATGTCACGCAAAGACTGTTCGAACGGATCGTGCATAGAGACCTCTCGCAAGTGATTTAAAAGACGAGGGTAAAATTCATCGGGTCACATCGGCCGTTTCTTACGTTCAGGTCATATTCAGGTCAAACCCAGCGCAATCGCCGAAACAGCCACCATTGCCCCAGTGCCACAGACACCATCAACAGGCACGCAATCATGAATCCATAAGGGCTGGCAGAGAACGGAATGCCGCCCACATTGATACCGAGCAAACCGGTAAGAAAACTCATCGGCAAGAAGATCCCGGTGATGATCCCGAAGCGGTACATGGTGCGGTTCATGCGCAGGCTCAAGCGCCGGTCTTCAGCCTCCAGCACAAGCCCCACGCGCTCTCTGGCCAATTCCAGCTCTTCCAGGTAACGGGTCAGGCTGTTGTGCAGTTCGTTCCAGTAGTCGGCATCGTCGTCGCAGAACCACGCCAATTTGATTCGTGTCAGTTGGGCGAAAATATCCCGCTGTGGGGCCAGGAAGCGCTTGAGTCCGGCGGCTCTTCGACGGATCTGCAGAACGCTGCCGTGCTCCGGGGTATACCGTTCGTCGGCATCGAGTTTTTCTTCCTCGGAATCGACGATTTCAGACAAGCCAGCGACCAGATCCTGCACTTTGTTGGTCAGGTACTGAGCCATATAAAGGATGAGTTCAGACGCCGTCCTGGGGCCTTTGCCGTCTGCCAGTTGCACCAGCAACTCATCGGTAGCGCGCAAGGGGCGCAAACGCAGGGAAATCACTCGGTTGGCGGCGGCGAAGATGCGCACCGACACCATGTCTTCCGGCTCCGCGCCTGGGTTGAGATTGATCCCGCGCAGAAACAACAGCAACTCGGCGTCCGGCAGCGGCAACAGGCGTGGACGGGTGTTTTCCTCCAGCAGCAAGTCACAGGCAAACTCGCTAAGGCCGCTGGATTTACGCAGCCAGGTCTGGGTTTGAGGATGGCTGCGATCCCAGTGCAGCCACAGGCTTTCCTGGGGCTGCAACTGCAAATCGTCGAGTTCAGTCCGGGCAATCGAACGCGCACCGCCTTTACCGTCCAGCACCAGGGCATGCACCAGCCCCCATTGCGCGTTTTCTTCTTCGAACATCCTCACCCCGATCGGTTGCGGCAGATTATTCAGGCATTTTCAGCGGGCTGGGTGACACGATCACCCCGTTGTTATCGGCATAAATGTACTCACCGGGGCGGAACGTCACGCCTGCGAATGTCACCGGCACGTTCAGGTCGCCAAGGCCGCGCTTGTCGGTTTTTTTCGGATGAGAGGCCAGGGCCTGCACACCCAGGTCGGTCTGGGCGATGACGTCTACGTCACGGATGCACCCGTAGATTACCAGCCCTTCCCAACCATTTTTCGCGGCTTTCTCGGCAATCATGTCACCCAGCAACGCGCAGCGCAGCGAACCACCACCGTCGACCACCAGCACTTTACCAGCGCCCGGCAGGTCAGCCTGCGCCTTGACCAGCGAGTTATCCTCGAAGCATTTGAGGGTGACTATCTCGCCACCAAAGGAGTCTCGGCCACCGAAGTTGCTGAACATCGGCTCCACTACCTGCACCAGCTCCGGGTAGGCGTCACACAGGTCGGGGGTCACGTAATGGTTCATCGAGAAACTCCTGTCATCAAAGAAGAGGTCGAACATCCACGGTGTACATCAAGAAAACGCCCCGCGACAGGCATTCTTTAAGCGCCTGCGGGTGGGCGGCGGCCATGATCAAACCACGATCAGCGCAACGCAATACACGTTACGCGACTGAATATGACCAGAAGCGCGTGGCGCGTCATATCTTAGCCGCAACCATTCAAGAGTGAAACGCCCTTGGTAGAGCGTTTCGTCAAACCGCTGCGGACACCTCGGGCTGCGTACCCAACAAGGGTGTCAGCGGGTCGTTCAACCAACGCTCGACCAAAGGCCACACTTGGGCCTGGGCCGCTTTGCTGACCAGCATCTGCACATGGCCGAAATCCTCGCTGAAACCTTGCTGACGTCCCAGGCACAGGTACTGGCGATGCTCGCTGCCCACTTGCTCGAAGAGCTTGCGGCAGGCCCAGTCCGGGTCTTGCCGGTCGCCCGCTGCGCTCACCGCCAACAGCGGCACATCGACCTGCGCCAAGCCTTTCCACCAGTCATGCTCGGCATCGCCAAACCGGCCGAACAGGCCGTTCCAACGCATCGCTTCGATCATCACGCCGGCCGGCTCGTCCTCGGGCCCACGCTTGAAGCGCGGGCCGGACAGATGGGCAAGGCGCTTGAGGATAAAGCGACCGCTCCACTCCACCGGTGGAATTTTCAACGGCCAGTGGGTGCGACTGACCTGGCAGCCGAACAACGCCACCGAGGCCACCCCTGATGCATCCAAGTGCCGCCCACCCAAGGCCGCAGCCAGGGTAGTGGCACCGAGGGAATGCCCGATCCAGTGCGGAATCTGCCCGCTTTGCTCACACACAAACGCCCCCACGGCCGGCAAATCGTAGCGCGCGTAATCGGCGACACGGTTTCTGGCGTAGTCGTGATTGCGTTTGGACAAACCATGGCCGCGCATTTCCGGGATCCACACATCAAATCCGCGACGCGCCAGGTAAGCCCCCAGGCCGATACCTTTGGGCGAATACCAGAAACGCCGGTTGGAAAAACTGCCATGCAACAAAATAATCGGCGTGCCCCGGTTTTCCGGGACATCGGCCAGGCCCAAACGGGTAACCGCCAGTTCGACGGTGCCGTCCGGGCTGTTACCGGGTTTGAGCCGGTAGACGTCTTCACTCAGGTCGCCGCGACGTTCAGCGCTGATCAGGGCGACAGGAAACAGATGGCTGCTGCTTTGCATAATGCTCTTGCACAAAAAAGGGCGGCGTCCGCAAGGATTCCCGCCCTGTACAGATAAGAATGCCGGTCACCCGCAACGAGTGACCGGCACTTTTGACCACGCGACCTTAGGCGGACGCTTGGCCTTCAGCCAGGAAGAACCAGGTTTCCAGCACGGAATCGGGGTTCAGCGAGACGCTCTCGATCCCCTGCTCCATCAGCCATTTGGCCAGGTCAGGGTGGTCCGAAGGGCCTTGGCCGCAGATACCGATGTACTTGCCAGCCTTGTTACAAGCCTGGATGGCGTTGGCCAGCAGCTTCTTGACCGCTGGGTTACGCTCGTCGAACAGGTGGGCGATGATCCCCGAATCGCGGTCCAGGCCCAAGGTCAACTGGGTCAGGTCGTTGGAGCCGATGGAGAAACCGTCGAAGAACTCCAGGAACTCTTCAGCCAGGATGGCGTTGGACGGCAATTCGCACATCATGATCACGCGCAGCCCGTTCTCGCCGCGGGTCAAACCGTTTTCTGCCAGCAGGTCCACCACCTGGCTCGCTTCGCCCAGGGTGCGCACGAACGGCACCATGATCTCGACGTTGGTCAGGCCCATCTCGTTGCGCACACGCTTGAGCGCACGGCATTCGAGCTCGAAGCAGTCACGGAAGGCTTCGCTGATGTAACGCGAGGCGCCGCGGAAACCCAGCATCGGGTTTTCTTCTTCCGGCTCGTAGAGCTTGCCACCGATCAGGTTCGCGTATTCATTGGACTTGAAGTCCGACAGGCGCACGATGACCTTTTTCGGGTAGAACGCCGCAGCCAGGGTGCTGATGCCTTCGACCAGTTTCTCGACGTAGAAACCTACCGGGTCGTTGTAGCCGGCGATGCGCTTGTCGACGCTTTCCTTGATGTCCAGCGGCAGCCCGTCATAGTTCAGCAGTGCCTTGGGGTGCACGCCGATCATGCGGTTGATGATGAATTCCAGGCGGGCCAGGCCCACACCGGCGTTCGGCAACTGCGCGAAATCAAAGGCGCGGTCCGGGTTGCCGACGTTCATCATGATCTTGAACGGCAGGTCGGGCATGGCGTCGATGGAGTTTTGCTTGATATCGAAGCCCAGCTCACCTTCGAAGATAAAGCCGGTATCGCCTTCGGCGCAGGAAACGGTCACGCCCTGGCCATCCTTGAGCAGTTGAGTGGCGTTGCCGCAACCCACGACTGCCGGAATCCCCAGCTCACGGGCAATGATCGCCGCGTGGCAGGTACGCCCGCCACGGTTGGTGACAATGGCACTGGCGCGCTTCATCACCGGTTCCCAATCCGGGTCGGTCATGTCGGAAACCAGTACGTCACCTGGCTGGACCTTGTCCATCTCGGACACGTCCTTGATGATCCGCACCTTGCCTGCGCCAATGCGCTGGCCAATGGCACGGCCTTCTACCAGCACGGTGCCGGTTTCCTTGAGCAGGTAGCGCTCCATGACGTTGGCCGAAGTGCGGCTCTTCACGGTTTCCGGGCGAGCCTGCACGATGTACAGCTTGCCGTCGTCACCGTCCTTGGCCCACTCGATGTCCATCGGGCACTTGTAGTGCTTTTCGATGATCATCGCTTGTTTGGCCAACTCGCTGACTTCAGCGTCGGTCAGGCAGAAACGCGCACGCTCGGCCTTGTCGACTTCAACGGTTTTGACCGAGCGACCGGCCTTGGCCTCGTCGCCGTAGATCATCTTGATGGCCTTGCTGCCCAGGTTACGGCGCAGGATGGCCGGGCGGCCCGCTTCGAGGGTGCCCTTGTGTACGTAGAATTCGTCCGGGTTGACCGCGCCTTGTACGACGGTTTCGCCCAGGCCGTAGGCGCCGGTGATAAACACCACGTCACGGAAACCGGATTCGGTATCCAGGGTGAACATCACACCGGCAGTGCCGGTTTCCGAACGCACCATGCGCTGCACACCGGCAGACAGGGCCACCAGCTTGTGGTCGAAACCCTGGTGTACGCGATAGGAAATCGCACGGTCGTTAAAGAGGGAGGCAAACACTTCCTTGGCCGCGCGGATCACGTTTTCGACGCCGCGAATGTTGAGGAAGGTTTCCTGCTGGCCCGCAAAGGAGGCGTCCGGCAAGTCTTCGGCGGTGGCAGAGGAACGCACGGCAACAGCCATGTCCGGGTTACCGGCCGACAGAGTGGCGAAGGCGGTGCGAATTTCTTCGTTGAGCTTCTCGGGGAACTCGGCTTCCATGATCCACTGGCGGATCTGGGCGCCGGTCTTGGCCAGGGCGTTGACGTCATCGACGTCCAGGGCGTCCAGCGCGGCGTGGATCTGGGCGTTGAGGCCGCTCAGCTCGAGGAAGTCGCGGTAAGCCTGGGCCGTGGTGGCGAAACCACCGGGCACCGAGACACCAGCGCCTGCAAGATTACTGATCATCTCGCCGAGGGATGCGTTCTTGCCCCCCACATGCTCTACATCATGGACGCCGAGCTTATCGAGGGAAACTACGTACTCTACCAAGGTGATCTCTCCACTTTCTGTGTTGGAAAAGCTCAGGACGCGGGTTGCTCAGTAGGAGCTAACGCCAGCGCTTGTGGCCTGGACCTGGAAAATAAGTGAGAATGCGGCCCACTGCGGGACGGCAAAATCGCGCCTATCATATCCAAGATTCGCCATCAGCTTAAGGCCCAGGGCTCAAATGAAACGATCTGCTTTCTTTATTTCCGACGGCACCGGCATCACAGCCGAAACATTGGGCCAGAGCCTGCTCGCGCAGTTCGAAAACATTACCTTCGCCAAATTCACCCGGCCTTATATAGACAGCGTGGATAAAGCGCGGGCCATGGTACAACAAATCAATCTGGCGGCTGAAAAAGACGGTTTTCGCCCGATCATTTTCGACACCATCGTCAATCAAGACATTCGTGAGATTCTCGCAACGTCGAATGGTTTCATGATCGACATTTTCTCTACCTTCCTGGCGCCGCTGGAACAGGAATTGAGTGAACACTCCTCCTACTCGGTCGGAAAGTCCCATTCCATCGGGCATAACTCCAACTATATGGAGCGTATCGAGGCGGTGAACTTCGCCCTCGACAACGACGACGGTGCCCGCACCCACTACTACGACAAGGCCGACCTGATCCTGGTGGGCGTGTCGCGTTGCGGCAAGACCCCGACCTGCCTGTACATGGCCATGCAATTCGGTATTCGTGCGGCCAACTACCCGCTGACCGAAGACGACATGGAGCACCTGACCCTGCCCGCCGCCTTGCGCGCGCATTCACACAAGCTGTTCGGCCTGACCATCGACCCGGACCGGCTGACCGCCATCCGCAACGAACGCAAGCCCAACAGCCGCTACTCCAGCTATGCCCAGTGCGAATTTGAAGTGCGTGAAGTAGAAAATCTGTTTCGCCGGGAGAATATTGCGCACATCAATTCCACGCATTTTTCGGTGGAAGAGATTTCGGCGAAGATTCTGGTGGAGAAGGGTGTGGAGCGGCGCTTCAAGTGATCTCTGTCGCCTGATCTGATCGTTCCCACGCTCTGCGTGGGAACGCCGCCTGGGACGCTCCGCGTCCCGCAATAGCGACGCGGAGCGTCGCAAGATGCATTCCCACGCAGAGCGTGGGAACGAGCAACGGTAACGCGGATTTACAGATGAAACCGCCCGCCCCCCTGCCCCAGCGCCGTCGCCAGCGCGTCAAACCCCTCGCGCAATAACTGATCATCGCCCGACGTGTTGCAGATACTCGCCCGAATAAACTGCGGCACCGCCGTCTGCCCCACGGCAAAAGCCTCGGCGGTGGCGATCAGGTAATTGTTCTGTTTGAGCTCCGCCTCGATTTCCGAGGCCCGCCAGGGCTCCGGTACTTCGATCCAGAAGTGCGGGCTGTTGAGGTGGGTGCGATAGGCCAAGCCGTTCAATAAATCTTCGACTAACGTCTTGCGACGGCTGATCTCGTTGATCTGCTGACGCAACAAATATTCCGCCGTGCCGTTTTCAATCCACTGGGTCGCCAGTTCCAGGGTCACAGGTGTGGCCATCCAGCAGGTCGAACGCAACGCCGCCGAAATGCGACTGACCAGCGCCGGCGGCGCATGCACGTAGCCCACCCGCAAACCGGCCGATACCGCCTTGCTCAGGCTGCTGATCAAGATCGTACGCTCAGGCGCGAAATAACTGAGGGGCGGCGGACGGTCCTCCACCAGCACACCGTGGGCTTCGTCCTCCAGAATCAGCAGGTTATGTTCGCGACACACCCTGGCCAAGGCTTCGCGGCGCGCCACCGACAACACAGCGGTGGTCGGATTCTGGATAGTCGGCGTGCAGTACAACGCCGAAATACGGTGATTGCGACAGACCTCATCCAGCGCCGTGGGCAATACGCCTTCCTCATCCATCTCCAGGCCGATCAGCCGCACCCCCAGCATACGCGCAGCGGTAATCAGCCCGGGATAAGTCAACTGCTCGGTGACCACCGTATCGCCAGCACGCAGCAACGCCATCATGGCGCACAGCAAGCCGTGCTGGCCGCCGTTGACGCAGATGACCTGCTCGGGAATCGGATGAAACTCGCGCTGCACCAGCCATTGCGCACCCGCTTCACGGTAACGCGGCAGGCCGGCGTCCGGGGTGTAGGCGCTGATGTCCTGGAGGAACTTGGCGTTGGTCGACAGGGTTTGGAAGCTCTGGGCGAGAAACACCGTCTCTTGCCCGGGAATGTGCATGTTGCGGCTCATGTCGAAGTACTGGCGCGGCTCCTCGCTGAAATTACGAAAGCCCTCATCACGCTGGCGCTCCATCCCACGCTTGCGCACGAAGGTGCCGTCACCTACCCGTGCAACCACCAGGCCCAGGCGTTCCAGTTCACCGTAAGCCCGGCTGATGGTGCCGATGGTCACGCCTAAATTGTCGGAAAGCACCCGATGGGGCGGCAGTTTTCGTCCCGGTTCAATCAAGCCTTCGAGGATGCCCCGTTCCATCACATCAGACAGGCGCTTGTACTTCACGCCCTGCCCGTTGGACAGGCCCTCACGCATAATTGACACCATGTCAATATTTGTTTTGACAGCCATCTTTCGCCCTAATAGTGTGCTTTTACGGGTTCAATCGCCGATAAACATAACTCATTACAAGTTCAATATAGAGTTCAATTTCGGCCCAGGGAAGCAATAAACGATGCCAATGTCCGCCGTTCTCGAAAACACTGCAAAAACAAAAACGCAAAAACAGTGGCTCGCCGGGCTGGTGACCAGCGTGATGTTCCTTATCGTGTGCCTGAGTTGGGGCACTACGTGGCTGGGCATCAAGATCGCCGTCGAGAGCGTGCCGCCGCTGACATCTGCCGGCCTGCGCTTTCTCATCGCGTTTCCGCTGTTCCTGTGTTTTGCCATGGTGCGCCGTGAGCCGATCCTGTTTCCCCGGGAAAGCCGCTGGTTCTTCGTATTCGTGACCCTGTCCTACTTCAGCGTTCCCTACTATTTGCTCAATTACGGCGAAATGCATGTGTCGTCGGGCCTCACGGCCCTGCTGTTCAGCTGCATGCCAGTGTTCATCCTGATCTTCTCCGCGCTGTTCCTGCGCGAGCGCATCTATTTCTCCCAGGTGGTCGGCATCGGCATTGGTTTCGGCAGCCTTTACATGATCATCAAGAGCCAGGGCCTGCACCTGGACCACGCCGAGTTCTTCGGGGTACTGGCCATTCTGAGCGCCGCGATCATGCACGCCTTGTGCTATGTCATTACCAAACAAAAAGGCAGCGCCATCAGCGTCATCACTTACAACACCCTGCCCATCGGCATTGCCGGGCTGATGCTGTTCCTGGCCGGCCTGTGGTTTGAAACACCGACGTTCGACGACATCACCCTGCGCTCCTGGAGCGCGCTGTTCTACCTGGGGCTAGTGGCCTCGGTGGGTGGGTTCATTGTGTATTTCATGCTGCTCAAGCGCCTGAGCCCGATCATCCTGTCGTTCGTCTTCATCATCTTCCCGGTGTTCGCGGTCATCATCGGAGCCTGGTACGAAGGCGTGGAAATTTCCCGCGACCTGATGCTGTACTCGGCGATCCTGCTGGCCGGCTTTGCGATTACCAAGTTGCCGATCGAAAAACTCATGGCCAAGAAAAAGTGACCCTCAACCAACGCGAGAGAAACATGGATGTCCTCCGCCCCACCGCCCTGGAACAGATCTACGCCCACGCCAGCCGCAGCTACCCCGAGGAGTGCTGTGGTTTCGTCTTCGCCGACGGCAGCGTGTACCTGGGCAGCAATATCCAGAATGAGCTGCACCGCAAGAACCCCGAGATGTACCCACGCAGCGCGGCCAATGGCTACACCTTTTCGGTGGCCGACACCTTGCTGATGAACAAGGCGTTTCGCAGTGACAACCCGGTGGTGGTGATCTACCACTCACACCCGGATGTCGGCGCCTATTTCAGTGACGAAGACCAGGACAAGGCACTGTTTCTGGGCGAGCCGATCTTCCCCGTCAGCTATTTGGTGGTGGATGTCCGCCAGGGCCAGGCCCTGGGCTCCAAGCTGTTTGCCTGGGATGGCAAGCATTTCTCCCTTCAACCTTTCAACGACCTGCACACGGAGTTGTCCATGAACGCTGTCTCTTTCCCCGACATTCTGGTTCGCGTGGCCAAGCTGCCGGAATCGACCCTTGAGGGCGCCGGATCGACATTGCGCGAAGTCATTGAAAATCTCTGCACCCATCACCCCCAATTACGTCAGCACCTGTTCCATGAAAAGAACAACCAGCTCAAGGAACACTTCCTGTTTACCGCCGAGGAGGCGCTGATCGAAGCCGATGAAGCCCTGCCGCCGAAATCCCGGATCGAAGTGTTGCTCGCCACCTCAGGCGGCATGGACATCGATACCCTGAGCAACGAAGAAGTGCAGCGCTACGTGCGCCACATCACCCTGCCGGGCGTGGGCCGCGAAGGCCAATTGAACCTGAAGAAAGCCAAGGTACTGGTCATTGGTACCGGCGGGCTGGGCTCGCCCATCAGCCTGTACCTGGCCGCGGCCGGCATCGGCACCCTGGGGCTGGTGGACTTTGATGTGGTGGAAAGCAGCAACCTGCAACGCCAGATTGTGCATGGCAACAGCACCCTGGGCATGCCCAAGGTCGAGTCCGCCAAGCAGCGCCTGCTGGACCTCAATCCACATATCCAGATCAACGCGTACAACACCGCGCTCAACAGCGACAACGCCCTGGAACTGGTGGGCGCCTATGACCTGGTGATCGACGGAACCGACAATTTCGACACCCGCTACCTGGTCAACGACGCCTGTGTGCAGTTGGGCAAACCTTTGGTGTACGGCGCTATCTACCGTTTCGACGGGCAGATCAGCGTGCTCAACTATAAAGGTGGGCCGTGCTATCGCTGCCTGTTCCCCAAGGCCCCACCCGCAGAGTTGGCACCCAATTGCAGCGCGGGCGGTGTGATCGGCGTGTTGCCGGGCGTGGTCGGTATGATCCAGGCCACCGAGGCGATCAAATTGCTGATCGGTATTGGCGAACCCTTGTCCGGCCGCTTGATGCGCTTCGACGCGCTGGCGATGAAGTTCAGCGAAATCCGCTTCAAGCGCCGCGCTGATTGCCCCTGCTGCTCGGACCTGCGCCATAGCGAAACCGTCGCGCCGGCCACCTGCGCCGATGCCGTACCGAGCCTGCCCTCCCTGGCCGCGGAACGCTACATCAAGCCCCAGGTGCTCAAGCAAGTGCTTGAACACCCCAGCAGCGCCGATGTATTGCTCGACGTGCGCGACGCCAGCGAACTGGAGGTCTGCAAATTACCCGGCGTGGTGCATATCCCGCTGGCAGAACTGGATGGACAGCTCGCGAGCTTGAGCCGCGACAACACCCACTACCTGATCTGCTACGCAGGCGCCCGTGCCGAGCAAGCCGCCAGCACCCTGTTGGCGGCCGGCTTTGCCAGCACCAAAGTCCTCCAGGGTGGCATGAAACATTGGGTTCGCGACGTCGAACCTGACATGCCGTTGTACTGAAAGTGGGGACGTGCTGATGCTGCATAACTCCATTCTCGACGTCATCGGCCAAACGCCGATCGTGCGTCTGGCCCAGTTTTCCGAAGACCTCGGCATCGAGGTCTACGCCAAGCTGGAGTCCCTCAACCCCGGCGGCAGCCACAAGGCGCGCATCGCCCTGGGCATGATCCTGGATGCCGAGCGCCGCGGCGTGCTGATCCGTGATTCCGGGCAAACCATCATCGAACCCAGTGGCGGCAACACCGGCATTGGCCTGGTGATGGCCGGCAATGTGCTGGGTTACAAAGTAGTGCTGGTGATCCCTGACAACTACAGCCCGGAAAAACAGAAACTGCTGCGTCTGTATGGCGCCAGGGTAGTGCTGTCCGACAGTCGCCTGGGCAATAACTCCCACGGCGAAAAGTGCATGGAGCTGCAGTTGGAGAACCCCAACTATGTGATGCTCAACCAGCAACGCAATGGCGCCAACCCCCAAACCCACCGCGACACCACCGCCCCGGAAATCCTCCGCGCCTTCGGTGAACAGCGCGTGGACTACTTCGTCAGCGGCATTGGCACCGGTGGACACATCACCGGTATCGGCGAAACCCTCAAGGCCGCCTGGCCGGCGCTGCGGGTGATGGGTGTAGAACCGGAAGAGTGCGACCTGCTCAAAGACCAACACGCAGCGCACGGGATCCAGGGCCTGTCGATTGGCCTGATCCCCAGCATCCTCAACCTGGACGTGATCGACGGCATGCTCAAGGTGTCGCACGCCGATTGCCTGGACATGATCAAACGCATCATGCGCACCGATGCCATCAGCCTGGGGCTGTCTTCGGCCGCCAACATGGTTGCCATCGCCCAACTCGCCCCCGAACTGCCGCCTGAAACGGTGGTGTTGACCATGGTCTACGACAATGCCGACAGCTACCTGCCCAGTTTCGAATAACGGGGCTTCCAACCATTCAATGTACGGGGGTGTCTCCATGGGGGGCTTTATCGACATGCAACAGCTGCACGATGAGTTGCTCACCCACCTCATCACCACCCTGACGCCCAGACAGATGAAGCAGCTGGAGCCGCACCTGGCACCGTTGATCCAGACCGCCGCCCAGGCGGTGGCCGAGGACCTGATTGCCTATGCCTATCGCGACCCCGCGTCCCGTGGGCGCGGTGAGTTGATCCTGGAATCCTACGCCTCGTTCAAGGCCGTGCTGTTCTACCGCCTTGCGCACCTGGTGTGGCATTTCCAGGCCGCTGACCACGGCGATTTTTCGCGCATGGCCCTCAAACTGAGTAACCAGGGCAAGATTCTCTCCGGCGCCGAGATTCACCCGGCAGCGCGCATCGGCCGGCGCTTTGTGCTGGACCATGGCTACGGCACGGTCATCGGCGAGACCTGCGTGATCGGCAACGACTGCTATATCCTCTGCGGCGTGACCCTGGGTGCGCGCGGTATTGCCAACAACCCGGACGGCAAACGCCACCCGCGCCTGGGCAACAACGTCGAAGTCGGCGCCGGCGCCCGGGTGCTGGGCTATGTTTCGATCGGCGATAACGTGTTTATCAGCCCCTCCTGCGTGATTACCCAGGACGTGCCGGCAGGCACCAAGGTCAAGGTGGTCAACCAGATCCAACTGCAGAAAAACGATGAATCGGACCATAGCAACTACCTCGGCGCCTTTGGCCTGGATGAGCGCTTGCACGTGGTGGGCGAAGTGAGTGCCGGCCACAAGGTCACCGTGCTGGACGCCGACTTTCATCCGCTGCAAGGACTGATGCTCGAACCCACGGTGAAAGAGCGGCACCACCTGCAGTTTCGCCTGCGTCGCCTCGACAACGACGAGCAACTGCCACGCCTGCCGCTGAACCTGAAGGTGTGCGGGCCGGAATTTGAAATCACCCTGCTCTCTCCCCCTGGCTTGAGCGCACTGGTGCGCCACCTCTTGCAAGCCACCCCATTGATCGTCGGAGGTTGAACATGTCCGTGCATACCATGGAAACCCTGGCGCTGTTTGACAGCGCGCCCTACCAGAACGCCTTCAGCGCCCGGGTGATTGCCGTCAGCGAACAAGGTATCGCCCTGGAGCACACCCTGTTCTACCCCACCGGCGGCGGGCAACCAGGCGATACCGGCCACTTCACCCTGGCCGATGGCACACGGGTCGAGGTGACAGGCACCGTGCGCGATCCGGTGTTGCGCTCGATCATCTGGCATCAGGTAGACCATTGCCCCGAACAGTTGGCCGCTGGCGTCCAGGTCGACGCCGGGCTGGATTGGGAGCGGCGCTACCAGCACATGAAGATGCACACTTGCCTGCACTTGCTGTGCTCCCTCATCGACGCGCCCGTGACCGGTTGCAGCATCAGTGCGGATAAAGGCCGACTGGATTTCGACCTGCCGGAGATGACCCTGGACAAAGACGGCCTCACCCGTGACCTCAACGCCCTGATCGAGCAGGCCCACGCGGTGAAAACGCTGTCGATGCCTGCCACCGAGTACGCGACCCTGCTGCAGATCACCCGCACTCAGGCGGTTGCGCCGCCGGTGGTCTCCGGTTCGGTACGGGTGATTGAAATCCCCGGCATCGATATCCAGCCCTGCGGCGGTACCCATGTGCTCAATACCGAGGAAATCGGCCGGGTGTTCTGCGAGAAGATCGAGAAAAAGAGCAAGCACAACCGCCGGGTGATACTGCGGTTTGGACACGCTTGAGCCTGCGTCATTGCCTCTGTAGGAGCGAGCTTGCTCGCGAAAAACCCATAGGCGCCGCGCTTACTCAGGAAGCACGCGGCATCGTTGACGTTTTTCGCGAGCAAGCTCGCTCCTACAGTGACTGTGCTGTTTTTCAGATAGTGAGCAGGTCCATGAAACGGTTGACTGGAGTAGCCTCAAGCCGTGCCTGATCCTTGCACAACGCAAAGATTTCGGCGCTGCGTTGCGCGGTGAACCGCGTGGCCAGGTTGGCCTTGAACTTGTCTTCCAGCAGTGGAATGCCGTCCACCCGACGGCGGCGATGGCCAATCGGGTACTCCACCACCACCTGCTCGGTGCAGGTGCCATCCGTGAAAAACACCTGCACCGCGTTGGCAATCGAGCGCTTGTCGGCCTCCAGGTATTCGCGGCTGTAGCGCGGGTCTTCGATGACGACCATCTTGTCGCGCAGCTCATCGATGATCGGGTGGGCCGCGTGGAAATCATCTTCATACTGCTCGGCCACCAGATTGCCGAACGCCAAGGGCACGGCGGTCATGTATTGCAGGCAGTGGTCGCGATCGGCGGCATTCGCCAATGGGCCGACCTTGGAAATAATGCGAATCGCCGACTCATGGGTAGTGATCACGATACGGTCGATTTCATGTAAACGATGCTTGACCTGCGGATGCAGGGCGACTGCCGCTTCACAGGCGGTTTGCGCGTGAAACTCGGCCGGAAAGCTGATCTTGAACAGCACGTTTTCCATCACATAGGTGCCGTAGGCTTGGGGCAGGCTGAAAGCTCGCTTGTCCTCGGGCTTGAGCGCCAGGTCCTTGTTGGTGTGGCTGAACAGCACGTCATAGAAGCCCCACTGCGGCGCACTCAACACGCCGGGGATGCCCATTTCGCCACGCAGGGCGATGTCTGCCAGGCGCACGCCGCGGCTCGACGCATCGCCCGCCGCCCAGGATTTGCGCGAGCCGGCATTCGGTGCATGACGATAGGTGCGCAGCGCCTGACCATCGACAAAAGCGTGGGACAACGCCGATAGCAACTGCTCGCGGTTGGCGCCCATCAGCTTGGCGGTGACCGCCGTGGTAGCGACTTTCACCAGCAACACATGGTCGAGGCCTACCCGGTTGAAGGAGTTTTCCAAGGCAATCACACCTTGGATTTCGTGGGCCATGATCATCGCTTCCAGCACTGCACGCACGGTCAACGGCGCGTCGCCATTGGCCAGGCGCTTCTGCGACAGGTGATCGGCCACGGCGAGGATGCCGCCCAGGTTGTCCGAAGGGTGGCCCCATTCAGCAGCAAGCCAGGTGTCGTTGTAGTCGAGCCAGCGCACGATGCAACCGATATCCCAGGCGGCCTTGACCGGGTCCAGGCGAAACGAAGTGCCCGGCACCCGTGCACCGAACGGCACCACGGTACCCTCGACCATCGGCCCCAGGTGCTTGGTGCACTCGGGGAAGCGCAGGGCCAGCAGGCCACAGCCGAGGGTGTCCATCAGGCAGTTGCGGGCGGTATCCAGAGCGTCCTGGGAGTCAATGCGGTAGTTGAGGACGTAGTCGGCGATACCCTGAAAAACCGGGTCGTAGTCGGGGCGGTTGTTCTGGTCGACGTTGGCGCTCATGGCGGTTCTCCTAAAAGGTGGGGTTGTTCCTCAAGCTCAAGGTTGATGTTGATCGTTCCCACGCTCCGCGTGGGAATGCAACCCGTGACGCTGTGCGTCACAGCAGGACGCAGAGCGTCCCAGGCGGCGTTCCCACGCGGAGCGTGGGAACGATCAAGCTAGAAAGCGTCGCCGGGGATGCGCACATAGCCTTCCATTAACACCCGTGCGCTGCGGCTCATGATGGCTTTCTTCACCACCCATTCACCGTCCACCTGGCTGGCCTCGGCGCCTACGCGCAAAGTGCCGGACGGGTGCCCGAAGCGCACGGCATTGCGCTCTACGCCGCCCGCCGCCAGGTTGACCAAGGTGCCGGAAATCGCCGCGGCGGTGCCAATCGCCACCGCCGCGGTGCCCATCATCGCGTGGTGCAGTTTGCCCATCGACAAGGCGCGCACCAGCAGGTCCACATCGCCGGCCTTGATCGCCTTGCCGCTGGAGGCCACGTAATCGGCAGGCTTGGCCACGAATGCCACCTTGGGCGTGTGCTGGCGCTGGGCGGCTTCGTCCAGGTGTTTGATCAGGCCCATGCGCAACGCGCCATACGCCCGCACGGTCTCGAACATCGCCAGGGCCTTGGGGTCGCTGTTGATCGCGCCTTGCAGCTCGGTACCGGTGTAGCCCAGGTCTTGGGCATTGATGAAAATCGTCGGAATACCGGCGTTGATCAACGTGGCCTTGAAGGTACCGACGCCGGGCACCTCCAGGTCGTCGACGAGGTTGCCGGTGGGGAACATCGAACCACCACCGCCCTCTTCTTCCGCCGCTGGGTCCATGAATTCCAACTGCACTTCGGCGGCCGGGAAGGTCACGCCGTCCAGTTCAAAGTCGCCGGTTTCCTGCACCGCGCCGTCAGTGATCGGCACGTGGGCGATGATGGTCTTGCCGATATTGGCCTGCCACACCCGCACCACGGCCACGCCGTTATGGGGCACGCGGGCCGCATCGACCAGGCCGGCACTGATGGCGAACGAACCCACCGCTGCCGACAGGTTGCCGCAGTTGCCGCTCCAATCGACAAATGGCTTGTCGATGGAGACTTGGCCAAACAGGTAATCCACGTCATGATCGGCGCGGCTGCTTTTGGCCAGGATCACGGTCTTGCTGGTGCTCGAGGTGGCCCCACCCATGCCGTCGATCTGCTTGTCATAGGGGTCGGGGCTGCCGATCACCCGCAGCAACAAGGCGTCGCGTGCAGGGCCCGGCACCTGCGCCGCTGCGGGCAGGTCCTGGAGGCTGAAGAACACGCCCTTGCTGGTGCCGCCACGCATGTAGGTGGCGGGGATCTTGATTTGCGCTACGTGTGCCATGGTTATCCTCTTCAGGCGGTCGCCTTTGATTCCAGGAAGTCCTGGGCGAAACGTTGCAACACGCCACCGGCCTCGTAGATCGACACTTCTTCGGCGGTGTCCAGGCGGCAGGTCACTGGCACCTCGACACGTTCGCCATTCTTGCGGTTGATCACCAGGGTCAGTTGCGCACGCGGGGTGCGCTCGCCGACCACATCATAGGTTTCACTGCCGTCGATCTTGAGGGTGTGGCGGTCGGTGCCTGGCAGGAATTCCAGGGGCAGCACGCCCATGCCCACCAGGTTGGTGCGGTGGATGCGCTCGAAGCCTTCGGCGGCAATCGCTTCCACACCGGCCAGGCGTACGCCCTTGGCCGCCCAGTCACGGGACGAGCCCTGGCCATAGTCGGCGCCGGCGATGATGATCAGCGGTTGCTTGCGCTCCATGTAAGTCTCGATGGCTTCCCACATCCGCGTGACTTTGCCTTCCGGCTCGATACGCGCAAGAGAGCCCTGCTTGACCTTGCCGTTTTCCTGCACCATTTCGTTGAACAGTTTCGGGTTGGCGAAGGTGGCGCGCTGCGCCGTCAGATGGTCACCCCTGTGGGTGGCGTAGGAGTTGAAGTCGACCTCGGGCAAGCCCATTTTCGCCAGGTATTCACCGGCGGCGCTGTCCAGCATGATCGCGTTGGACGGCGACAAGTGGTCGGTGGTGATGTTGTCCGGCAGCACCGCCAGCGGGCGCATGCCTTTGAGCGGCCGTGCACCGGCCAGCGCGCCTTCCCAGTACGGCGGGCGGCGGATATAGGTGCTTTGTGGGCGCCAGTCGTACAGCGGCGTGACCTTGGGCCCGGTGTCTTCGTGGATGGCGAACATCGGGATATACACCGCACGGAATTGCTCGGGTTTCACCGAAGCCTTGACCACCGCATCGATCTCTTCATCGCTCGGCCAGATGTCTTGCAGGCGGATTTCCTTGCCGTCGGCGTCCAGGCCGAGCACGTCCTTTTCGATGTCGAAACGGATGGTACCGGCAATCGCATAGGCCACCACCAGCGGCGGCGACGCCAGGAACGCTTGCTTGGCGTAAGGGTGAATGCGCCCGTCAAAGTTGCGGTTACCCGACAACACTGCGGTGGCGTACAGGTCGCGGTCGATGATCTCTTGCTGGATCACCGGGTCGAGCGCGCCGGACATGCCGTTGCAGGTGGTGCAGGCAAAGGCCACCACGCCAAAGCCGAGCTTTTCCAGCTCATGGCCCAGTCCGGCTTCTTCCAGGTACATGGCCACGGTTTTCGAGCCCGGCGCCAGGGACGACTTGACCCACGGTTTGCGGGTCAGCCCCAGCTTGTTGGCGTTGCGTGCCAACAGGCCGGCGGCGATCACGTTGCGCGGGTTGCTGGTGTTGGTGCAACTGGTGATGGCGGCGATGATCACTGCGCCGTCGGGCATTTGCCCCGGCACGTCATCCCATTGGCCGGCAATTCCTTTCGACGCCAGGTCGCGGGTGGCCAGGCGGGCATGGGGGTTGCTCGGGCCGGCCATGTTGCGCACGACGCTGGAGAGGTCGAAGCTCAGGCTGCGCTCGTACTGCGCGCCTTTCAGGTCGTCTGCCCACAGGCCAGTGTGGCGTGCATATTGCTCGACCAGGGCGACTTGTTCGTCTTCGCGACCGGTGAGTTTGAGGTAGGCAATGGTTTGCGCGTCGATGTAGAACATCGCGGCGGTGGCGCCGTACTCCGGGGCCATGTTGGAGATGGTGGCACGGTCACCCAAGGTCAGTGCCGAGGCCCCTTCGCCGAAGAACTCCAGCCAGGCGCCGACCACCTTTTGCTGGCGCAGGAATTCGGTGAGCGCCAGCACCATATCGGTGGCGGTGATGCCCGGTTGCAGCTTGCCGGTCAATTCCACGCCAACGCTTTCCGGCAGGCGCATCCACGACGCGCGGCCGAGCATCACGCTCTCGGCTTCCAGGCCACCGACGCCGATGGCGATCACACCCAGGGCGTCTACGTGAGGCGTATGGCTGTCGGTGCCGACACAGGTATCCGGGAAGGCCACACCGTCACGCACTTGAATCACCGGAGACATTTTCTCCAGATTGATCTGGTGCATGATGCCGTTGCCCGGTGGGATCACATCGACGTTCTTGAAGGCCTTTTTGGTCCACTCGATAAAGTGGAAGCGGTCTTCGTTGCGACGGTCTTCAATGGCGCGGTTTTTTTCGAAGGCTTGCGGGTCAAAGCCACCGGCCTCGACGGCCAGGGAGTGGTCGACGATCAGTTGGGTGGGCACCACCGGGTTGACCTGCGCCGGGTCGCCGCCTTGCTGGGCGATGGCATCGCGCAGGCCGGCGAGGTCGACAAGAGCGGTCTGGCCGAGGATGTCATGGCACACCACGCGGGCCGGGAACCACGGGAAGTCGAGGTCGCGCTTGCGCTCGATCAGTTGGCTCAGGGACGCGTCGAGGGTGGCCGGGTCGCAACGGCGCACCAGGTTCTCGGCGAGCACGCGCGAGGTGTAGGGCAGCGTGGCGTAGGCGCCGGGGGTGATTGCCTCGACAGCCGCACGGGCGTCGAAGAAATCCAGGCGGCTGCCGGGGAGTGGTTTGCGAAATTCAGTGTTCATCGTCAGGACTCGGTCACGGTAAGTTCGAAAGGTGAGCTGTCGACACTGGCTTTGTTTCCTGTGGGAGCTGGCTTGCCTGCGATAGCATCACCTCGGTGTACCTGTCACACCACAGTGATGCCATCGCAGGCAAGCCAGCTCCCACAAACAAGCACATTAGCCAGCGGGCACAGCCCATCCCATTCAGCGACGTTCGATTGGCACGAACTTGCGCTGCTCAACGCCGGTGTACTCGGCGCTTGGACGGATGATGCGGTTGTTGGCGCGCTGCTCGAACACATGCGCAGCCCAGCCGGTCAGGCGCGAGCATACGAAGATCGGCGTGAACAACTTGGTCGGGATGCCCATGAAGTGGTACGCCGAGGCATGGTAGAAATCGGCGTTGGGAAACAGCTTCTTCTGTTCCCACATGGTCTTGTCGATGGCTTCGGAGACCGGGAACAACACGGTGTCGCCCACTTCGTCAGCGAGTTTTTTCGACCAGCCCTTGATCACCTCATTGCGCGGATCGCTGTCTTTATAGATCGCGTGGCCAAAGCCCATGATCTTGTCTTTGCGCGCCAACATGCCAAGGGTGCCTTCAACCGCTTCCTGGGCCGAGGAGAAACGCTCGATCATTTCCATCGCTGCTTCGTTGGCACCGCCATGCAGCGGGCCGCGCAGGGAGCCGATGGCAGCGGTGACGCAGGAATACAGGTCGGACAATGTCGATGCACACACCCGTGCGGTGAAGGTCGAAGCGTTGAATTCGTGTTCGGCGTAGAGGATCAGTGACACGTTCATCACTTTGACGTGCAACTCGCTCGGCTTCTTGCCATGCAGCAGGTGCAGGAAGTGGCCACCGATGCTCGGCTCGTCGGTCACGCAATCGATGCGCTGGCCGTCGTGGCTGAAGCGATACCAGTAGCACATGATCGCCGGGAACGCGGCGAGCAGGCGGTCGGTGACATCGCGCTGCACGCTGAAGTCTTTCTCCGGCTCGATATTGCCCAGGAACGAGCACCCGGTGCGCATCACGTCCATCGGGTGGGCGTCGGCGGGGATGCGTTCGAGCACTTCTTTCAGGGCCTGGGGCAAGTCACGCAGTTTGCTCAGCTTGTCGCTGTACGCGGCCAGTTCTGCCTGGGTTGGCAATTCACCGTACAGCAGCAGGTAGGCGACTTCTTCAAACTGGGCGTCAGCGGCCAGTTCGCGTACGTCGTAGCCACGGTAGGTCAGGCCGGCGCCGGCCTGGCCCACGGTGGACAGTGCAGTCTGCCCGGCGACCTGGCCACGCAGGCCTGCACCACTCAATACTTTAGCTTCAGCCATGTTCGTTCTCCAATTTTGTAGTTGTTCAGGGAACCACAGGGTTTATTTTTTCGCGGCGAACAGCGCGTCGAGCTTCTGCTCGAAGGTGTGGTAGTCGATGCGATCGTAAAGCTCCATGCGCGTTTGCATGGTGTCGATCACGTTCTGCTGGGTACCGTCGCGACGAATCGCGGTGTAGACATTCTCGGCGGCCTTGTTCATGGCACGGAAGGCCGAGAGCGGGTACAGCACAATGGAAACATCCGCAGATTTCAACTGTTCGGTGGTGTACAGCGGTGTCGCGCCGAACTCGGTGATGTTCGCCAGGATCGGCGCCTTCACGCGGGAGGCGAACAGCTTGTACATCTCCAGTTCAGTGATGGCTTCCGGGAATACCATGTCGGCACCGGCCTCGATGCACGCGGCTGCACGCTCCAGGGCGGACTCCAGGCCCTCGACTGCCAGGGCGTCGGTACGCGCCATGATCACGAAGCTGTCATCGGTGCGCGCATCCACGGCGGCCTTGATGCGGTCGACCATTTCCTGCTGGGACACGATTTCTTTGTTGGGGCGATGACCGCAGCGCTTGGCGCCCACCTGGTCTTCGATATGGATGGCGGCGGCGCCGAACTTGATCATCGACTTGACGGTACGCGCCACGTTGAACGCCGAGGAGCCGAAACCGGTGTCCACGTCCACCAGCAGCGGCAGGTCGCACACGTCGGTAATGCGGCGCACGTCGGTGAGCACGTCATCCAGGCCGGTGATACCCAGGTCCGGCACGCCGAGGGAGCCGGCGGCTACACCGCCACCTGACAGATAAATCGCCTTGAAGCCGGCGCGCTTGGCCAACAGCGCATGGTTGGCGTTGATGGCGCCCACCACTTGCAAGGGCTGTTCACTGGCGACGGCGTCACGGAAACGGTGGCCGGGAGTGCTGTTGTTGTTGGAACTCATGACTCACCTCGTGATGAAGGCGCACCGTCCGGGAAGTGACGGGCAATGTTGCGTTTGGAGGCGCCGATATGCCGGCGCATCAACAGTTCGGCCAGTTCACCGTCGCGATCGGCAATCGCGTCCAGAATGCGGTGATGCTCGGCAAAGGCCTGGCGTGGACGATTGGGGGTGGCGGAGAACTGGATGCGGTACATGCGCACCAGTTGATACAGCTCGCCGCAGAGCATTTGGGTGAGGGTGCGGTTACCGGCACCTTGAATGATGCGGTAGTGAAAATCGAAGTCGCCTTCCTGCTGGTAATAGCCGACACCGGCCTGGAACGCCGCATCCCGTTCGTGGGTGTGCAACACCTGGCGAAGCTCCTCGATCTCTGCGTCAGTCATGCGCTCGGCGGCCAGGCGACAGGCCATGCCTTCCAGGGACTCGCGAATCTCATACAGTTCGACCAACTCGGCATGACTCAAAGACACCACGCGTGCGCCGACATGAGGCACCCGCACCAGCAGGCGCTGACCTTCCAGGCGATGGATCGCTTCGCGCAGCGGGCCGCGACTGATGCCGTAGGTGCGCGCCAGCTCCGGCTCGGAAATCTTGCTGCCGGGGGCGATTTCGCCTTTGACGATGGCGGCCTGGATACGCCGGAAGACGTTCTCTGACATGGTCTGGGAATCGTCTGGTGCCACCGCTGGTTTTTCCAGTTGCTCCAACATATTGTCGACACCTTTAAAATCGATGCCGCAAAAACTAGCCAATAAGCCTCTCGCAGTCAAAGAATAAATGCATATTGTCGACAATCGTCTAATAACCCCCTCATTCGCTTGCCAAGGCATGGCCGCCTGCCAGCGCTGGCGCCAAAAAAGCATCATGTTAGAATGCCCGCCGCTTTTGCCTGACATCAAATGATGAAAGGGCGCACCCGAGATTGCGCAGCAATGCCAGTCCCCATGAAATGAACAGTGCACTGCCCTGCCTCAGGATTTATGAGACTCAAGCCTTACCTACTAGTGATGTGCCTGCTGTGCATACCGAGCCTTGGCGCTGGCGCCGAGAAGACCGTGTACGGCCTGAATGAATACGCCAAGCTTGCGGGTATCGACCTGGAAGTGGCGGCCAAACTCGACACCGGCGCCAAGACCGCCTCGTTGAGTGCCCGCGATATCAAGCGCTTCAAGCGCAATGGCGAATCCTGGGTACGCTTCTACCTGGCCATCGACACCGCCCATTCCCACCCCATCGAACTGCCCCTGGCGCGCGTCAGCAAGATCAAGCGCCGCGCCGGCGACTACGACCCCGATGAGGACAAGAACTACACCGCCCGCCCAGTGATTGCGCTGGATATCTGCATGGGCAGTGCTTTACGCAGCATCGAAGTGAACTTGACTGACCGCAGCGCATTCCAATACCCGCTGCTGATTGGCTCCGAAGCCTTGAAACGCTTTGATGCGCTGGTCGACCCCAGTCTTAAATATGCAGCAGGCAAACCCGCCTGCGCCGCCGACGCTTAATACCGCCGAGTAAACCGAATGCGCTCTTTGACCCTGCACCTGAAAATCCTGATCACCTTGCTGGTGGTGCTGGGCATTTCGGTCACCGCTTATCAGATCTTCGTGCTGGGAATTCCCGTCACCGAAGATGCCACCGACGACTTGTGGAACATCGACGCCAAGGTCGAGTTCGTCGCCAACCCGAAAGACCCGGTCAAGATCCAGATGTTCGTGCCGCCCTTGAGCCGCGACTTCGTCAGCCTCAATGAGAGCTTTATCTCGAACAACTACGGGGTGAGCGTCAACCGCATCGACGGCAACCGCAAGGTCACCTGGTCGGCGCGTCGGGCCAAGGGCAACCAGACCCTCTATTACCGCCTGGTGCTGACCAAGCGCTACAGCGGCGAAAAGGTCAAGATCAAAGGCCCGACCTTCCGCGACAGCATCGCCGTGGAAGGCCCCGAGAAGATCGCCGCCGAAGCCTTGCTGGCCCCGATCCGCCAGCACTCGGCCGACGTCGAGACCTTTATCAGTGAAGCCATCAAGCGCACCAACAACCTCAACGACGACAATGTGAAGTTGCTGCTGGCCGGCGACCCCTCGACGCCGCACAAAGCCAAGATCGTCGAACTGCTGCTGTCCATCGCCCACGTGCCGGTAGAGAAAGTCCACACCATCCGCCTGGTGGCCGACCAGCCGCAAACCCCGGAACTGTGGCTGCGCAGTTTCAACGGCAACGACTGGCTGTACTTCAACCCGGAAACTGGTGAACAGGGCCTGCCCGCCGACCGCCTGCTGTGGTGGACCGGCGATGAAAACCTGATCACCGTCGATGGCGGCAAGAAAGCCATGGTGACCTTCAGCCTGAACAACAGCGAGATGAACGCCATCCGCCTGGCCAAGCTGACGGACGAAAACACCGACGCCAACTTCCTCGAATACTCGCTGTACGGCCTGCCGCTGCAAACCCAGCAGACCTTCATGATCATGGTGATGATCCCGATAGGCGTGCTGGTAATCTTGATCCTGCGCAACCTGATCGGCCTGCAGACCCTGGGCACCTTCACCCCCGTACTGATCGCCCTGGCATTCCGCGAGACCCAGTTGGGCTTCGGGATTGTGCTGTTCACGATCATCACGGCACTGGGCCTGTCGCTCCGGTCGTACCTTGAACACCTTAAACTGCAGATGCTGCCGAGGCTGTCGGTGGTGCTGACCTTCGTGGTGGTGCTGATTGCCGCCATCAGCCTGTTCAGCCACAAGCTGGGGCTGGAACGCGGTTTGTCGGTGGCGCTGTTCCCGATGGTGATCCTGACCATGACCATCGAACGCCTGTCGATCACCTGGGAGGAGCGTGGCGCCAACCACGCGCTGAAAGTGGCGATTGGCACGCTGTTCGCTGCGTCCCTGGCGCACCTGATCATGAGCGTGCCGGAGCTGGTTTACTTCGTGTTCACCTTCCCGGCGATCCTGCTGATTCTGGTGGGCTTCATGCTGGCCATGGGTCGCTACCGCGGCTATCGCCTCACCGAGCTGGTGCGTTTCAAGGCGTTCCTGAAGGCTGATTCTTGATGTTCGGCTTCTGGAAGACCTGGAAGGCCCTGGAAGCGCGGGGAATCATGGGCATTAACCGGCGTAATGCCGACTACGTGCTCAAGTACAACAAGCGCAGCCTGTACCCCATCGTGGATGACAAGATCATCACCAAGGAACGGGCCCTGGCGGCCGGCATCCATGTACCGGAAATGTACGGGGTGATCTCCACCGAGAAGGAAATCGACAAGCTCGACGAGATCATCGGCGGGCGCAGCGACTTCGTGATCAAGCCCGCCCAGGGCGCCGGCGGTGACGGCATCCTGGTGGTGGCCGACCGGTTTGAAGGGCGCTATCGCACGGTGTCCGGCAAAATCATCAGCCATGAGGAGATCGAGCACCAGATTTCCAGCATCCTCACCGGCCTGTATTCCCTCGGCGGCCACCGCGACCGCGCGTTGATCGAGTACCGCGTGGTGCCCGACCAGATCTTCAAAAGCATCAGCTATGAAGGCGTGCCGGACATCCGCATCATCGTGCTGATGGGCTACCCGGTGATGGCGATGCTGCGCTTGCCCACCCGCCAGTCCGGCGGCAAGGCCAACCTGCACCAGGGCGCGATCGGCGTGGGTGTAGACCTGGCCACCGGCCTGACCCTGCGCGGCACCTGGCTGAACAACATCATCACCAAGCACCCCGACACCACCAACGCGGTGGATGGCGTGCAACTGCCCAACTGGGACGGTTTCATGAAGCTCGCCGCCGGCTGCTATGAGCTGTGCGGGCTGGGTTATATCGGCGTGGACATGGTGCTGGACCAGGAAAAAGGCCCATTGATCCTTGAGCTGAACGCTCGGCCTGGGCTGAACATCCAGATTGCCAACGATTGCGGCCTGACTTTGCGCACCCATGCGGTGGAGGCACGGCTTGAAGAGCTCAAGGCAGCCGGGGTGACAGAAACCCCCGAGGAACGGGTGAAGTTCGTGCAGGAGATGTTCGGGCATATTCCGCCGGTTGAAGGCTAAGCAGCGCATCGCAGGCAAGCCCGGGCTCGATAGGTGGGAGCTGGTTTGCCTGCGATAGCTTTCTGACAAGCCAGTTGCCCCTCAGGCTATACCCTCTATCGAGCTATCACCGACATCCGCTCTAGGAGCAAGGCCTACAGAGGACTACAAT